>JAGBJE010000044.1 GCA_017934625.1 Pseudobutyrivibrio sp.
GCATTTGCGTAATCAAATCCAACAATAAGGCGTGTAGGAAACTATGCGCCTTATCTTATGTCAATCGGCTCGATCGAGCCATTTTTTCATAAATTCTTATCAAAATTGATGAATATTTCCTTGACAACTTGTTTCAGGCAAAACAGCAAAATCGATTCTTGTGAGCTGCGGTGCAAGACTGGCTCCTTTTGATATTGCAGAGCTTCGAGAAATCACAAGCTACGATGAATTGGAACTGGACACCTTGGGAGATAGAAAGACAGCATTATTTCTCATTATGAGTGATACAGATGCTACCTTTAATTTTTTGATTTCCATGGTCTACAGTCAGCTTTTCAATCTGCTTTGTGAGAAGGCTGATGATGTGTACGGCGGCAGACTTCCGGTTCACGTCAGATGCCTCATTGATGAGACAGCCAATATCGGGCAGATTCCCAACTTAGAGAAGCTTATGGCAACTATCAGAAGTAGAGAAATATCAGCAGCCCTTGTTTTACAGGCAAAGTCCCAGCTAAAGGCGATTTATAAGGATAATGCTGACACAATTATAGGTAATTGTGATAGTCAGATATTCCTTGGAGGCTCAGAACAGACCACACTTAAAGACCTTAATGCAGTTCTTGGCAAAGAAACAATTGATATGTACAACACTGGAGAATCCAGAGGTACATCACAGAGCTACAACATGAACTATCAGAAGCTCGGTCATGACCTTATGAGCATTGATGAGCTTGCAGTAATGGATGGTTCAAAGTGTATTGTTCAGGTAAGAGGCGTAAGACCTTTTCTATCTGACAAATACGATCTGACGCAGCATCCGAATTATAAGTATACAGCGGATGCCAATAAAGGAAATTGGTTCAAAATAGAGGATTTCCTTGAACACAAGTTAATATTGAAACCGAATGACAAATACACTGTCATCGAAGTATCAGAGGAAGAATAAAGCCAAAAGCTATGTCGATAAAGGGCATGGCATGAGGCTTTTTTTCTTTATACATACGGCCGTATATCCAAAGGTAGTCGACGAGCTTTGGAAACGTAACTTTAAGCACCGACATCTCGCAAGGAAGAGATGCCGCTAACCAACAAAAATTATTGGAAGGAGGAATCCAAAAGATTGCCACAACTTGTGGCAATTTTTTGGAAACACAATTTATGGCATTTTTTAATTCAGCAATCGGAACATTGCAGACAGTAGTAGTCGCACTTGGTGCAGGTCTTGGAGTTTGGGGAGGTATTAACCTTCTTGAAGGATATGGCAATGACAACCCTGGCGCGAAGTCACAGGGTATGAAGCAGTTGATGGCTGGTGGTGGTGTCGCACTCATCGGCACAACACTTGTACCACTACTCTCTGGATTATTCTAAATGTTGTAAAGACATTGGAAAAATTCCAACAAACATGGTATCAACCCCTAGTTATAGAGACAATAAAAGTCTCAGGGAATGAAGGGGTTCATGGCAGGAGGCGGCGAAAGCTGCCTCCAAATTTGATAGGAGGACAGATTGGATACAGTATTTCAGCAGATAGAGGAATGGCTGAAAGGTATGATGGTTCCAGCGGTTGTGGAGAAGCTGAGGACGATATTTGATTCAATAAATACAGAAGCAGGTCGTATCTCAGTAGATATTGCCACTACTCCCGACCAATTTTCTCCAAGTATTTTCTCGATGATAAAGGATATTTCTGAGACGGTTATTATGCCGATAGCAGGAATAATCCTGACTTTTATAGCGTGCTATGAGCTGATACAGATAGTAATCAGCTATAACAACCTAGCTAACTTTGAAACATGGTTTATTTGGAAATGGATATTTAAGACAGCAATAGCAGTAGAGCTTATAACCCACACCTTTGATATCACTATGGCAGTATTTGATGTAGCGCAGCACGTTATTTTAAATGCTGGCGGTGTCATTATGGCAGAGACATCTGTTAGTGCCGATGACTTGGCTAACATGGCATCCACGATAGAAGCTATGGATGTATTCAGCATATTTGCGTTGTATCTACAGCTTAACATAGTGGATTTGTTGATGTGGATATTATCTAAGCTCATATTTGTAATCATCTATTGCAGAATGATTGAGATATACATGTATGTTTCCCTAGCACCTATTCCATTCTCAACTTTTGGAAACAGAGAGCAGAGCATGATAGGTCAGAACTACTTTAGAAGTTTGTTTGCATTGGGATTTCAAGGATTCTTGATCATGATATGCGTAGGTATTTACGCTATGCTGGTTCAGGGATTGGCATTTTCAGATGATATCATCGCTTCAATTTGGGGTATGGTTGGATATTCGTTGCTTCTTGCTTTCAGTATCTTCAAGACAGGCTCAATTGCACGTTCTGTATTACAGGCACACTAGTTAAAGACGAGGAGGAATCAGATGGCAGCATCATATATTAGTGTTCCAAGAGATCTAACAAAGGTAAAAAGCAAAGTCTTTTTCAATCTGACGAAAAGACAGCTTATATGTTTTTCAGTGGCGGCACTCATTGGAGTACCGTCATTTTTTCTTATAAAGAGCATTGCAGAGGTCAATGTAGCAGTCATGGGAATGATGGTTATTATGATGCCATTCTTTTTCTTTGCTATGTATGAGAAAAACGGACAGCCTTTGGAAGTGCATCTAGGGCACTTTATTCAGCAGGTTTTTATAAGACCAAAGAAAAGACCATATAAAACAGATAATTATTACGCAGCACTGGAAAGAGAGGCTGCGGCAGTAAAGGAGGTTGAAAGAATTGTTCGTACTTCCATGGATGAAGAATAAAAATACCAGGGAGTTTGTTATGCCAGAGGGCTTAAACAAACAGGAACAGGATGAAATAAAAGAAATAATCAAGGCGGCACAGAAGGACGATGGCACACCACGTACAGCTCAGCAGACGATTCCGTTTGAGAGGATGTTTCAGGATGGCATCTGCAGAGTAGGGCAGGATTACTACACAAAGACAATCCAGTTTCAGGATATCAATTATCAGCTGGCACAGCAGGAAGATAAGACAGAGATTTTTGAGGAATGGTGCTCGTTCCTTAACTTCTTTGACAGCTCCATTGGCTTTGAGCTTTCGTTTATGAATCTTGCCACAGATGCATCCGACTTTGAAAAGAAGATTGCTATACCGCATCAGAAGGATGCATTCAATGATGTAAGGGATGAATACTCTACAGTGCTGTTACAGCAGATGGAGGCTGGAAACAATGGTCTTACTAAGACCAAGTATCTTACTTTTGGCATTCATGCGGATTCTATGAAGTCAGCAAAGCCAAGACTCATTCATATTGAGATGGACTTACTGAATAACTTCAAGAGACTTGGAGTTATGGCAGAGACATTAAACGGATATCAGAGGCTGGAGCTTATGCATAAGCAGCTTCACATGGGTGACAGAGCAAGATTTCATTTTGATTGGAAGTATCTTGTAGGCTCAGGTTTATCCGTAAAGGATTTTATTGCACCAAGCGGTTTTGAATTTCCTACAGGAAGATATTTCAAGATGGGAGATTTGTACTGTGCAATGAGCTTTTTATCAATTGATGCATCGGATATCAGCGATAGGATGCTGGCAGACTTCCTTGGGATGGAATCCAGCCAAATTGTAACTATGCATATCAAGTCCGTAGATCAGAATGAAGCTATCAAAACTATCAAGCACACAATCACAGAGCTTGACCGTTCCAAGATTGAAGAACAGAAAAAGGCAGTCAGAGCAGGCTATGATATGGATATCATTCCCTCAGACTTAGCCACTTATGGTAAGGATGCCAAGGCTCTTCTTAAAGAGCTGCAATCACAGAATGAGAGAATGTTTCTGCTTACCTTTCTTGTTATGAACACAGGAAAGACTATGCAGGAGCTTGAAAACAATGTGTTTCAGGCTTCATCAATTGCTCAGAAGCATAACTGCAATCTGATCAGGCTAGACTTCCAGCAGGAGCAGGGACTTGTGAGTACACTTCCGCTGGCGCATAACGAAGTGGAGATTCAAAGAGGTATGACAACATCAAGTACAGCGATATTTGTACCATTTACAACACAGGAGCTATTTCAGGATCACAGAGGAGCTTTGTATTATGGGCTTAATGCACTGTCGAATAACCTTATCATGGTAGACAGAAAGATGTTGAAGAACCCTAATGGGCTTATCCTTGGAACACCTGGCTCTGGTAAATCTTTCTCAGCAAAGCGAGAGATTGCAAATTCGTTCCTTGTTACTGATGATGACATTATCATAAGTGATCCTGAGTCGGAGTACTCAGCACTTGTAGATAGGTTCGGAGGACAGGTTGTAAAGATTAGCCCAACATCGAAGCAGTTCATAAATCCTATGGATATTAACATGAACTATTCTGATGATGATAACCCGATAGCTCTTAAGACAGACTTCATTTTGTCCTTATGTGAGCTGATTGTCGGTTCTAAGGAAGGGCTAAAACCTGTAGAAAAAACTGTAATTGATAGATGTATCGGGCAGATTTATCAGCGATATTTTGAAAATCCGACAAAAGAGAACATGCCTATCCTTGAGGATTTATACAATGCTTTGCTTGCTCAGGAGGAAAAAGAGGCAAAGCACGTAGCAACAGCTCTTGAGATTTATGTCTCAGGTTCTCTTAATGTTTTCAATCACAGAACAAACGTGGAGCTTAACAACAGACTTGTGTGTTATGACATCAAAGACCTTGGAAAGCAGCTTAAGAAAATCGGGATGCTTGTGGTTGAAGATCAGGTTTGGGGCAGAGTATCAGAAAACAGAGAACAGGGTCGCTCCACCAGATACTACATTGATGAGATGCATCTGCTTTTACGTGAAGAGCAGACAGCAGCATATACGGTAGAGATTTGGAAGAGATTTAGAAAGTGGGGCGGCATTCCTACAGGCATAACTCAGAATGTAAAGGATCTCCTTGCATCCAAGGAGGTCGAGAATATTTTTGAGAACTCAGATTTCATTTATATGCTCAATCAGGCAGTCGGAGACAGACAGATTCTTGCAAAACAGCTTAATATCAGCCCTCATCAGCTCTCGTATGTAACACATTCGGGAGAAGGTGAAGGGCTTTTGTTTTATGGAAATGTAATCTTGCCATTTGTAGACAGATTTCCTAGAAATACAGAGCTGTATAGCATCATGACAACCAAGTGGACTGATAAGGCAGAGGATGAGGCTGATGGAGAAAACGAGCAGTAAAAGTAAAAGCAAGCTTAGGACGGAAGCCACTACCAAGAAAAAACTTGGCAAAAAGCTACGTACTAAAAAAGCAGATAACAAGCTTACTGATAAGGAAATCAAGAAAGCAAAGAAGCTTAAGAAGCAGAGCTTTAAGGCAGCACGGAGCATTGCATCAAGAAGTGCAGGTGCCGCTTCCGCTACCTTAAGCGGTGGAGCAAGTGCAGGAACCTACAAGGAATATGAAAGCACAAATACCACTGTTGCAGAGGAAGTGATATCTGAGACAGGTCATGTAATAGGTTCATCAGGCAATGTGGTTGTGTCAAAGCTTGGAAGTAGCATATATGCAAAGAGGCAGCATGGCAGAAGGGCTAGCAATAATGCAGGCAAAGATGCTGAGAAGAACCGCATGAAAAAGGAGATGCAAAGGAAAGCCCTTGAAAAGCAGCGTAAAAATGCAGAGAACACAGGAAAAGTTGGTAGAAAGCTTACAGATAAAGCAGAGGATCTGATTGGAAAAATCGGTGAGTTCATTGCCACGTTTGTAAAAGATAATCCAATGATTTCTTTGATTATCCTATTCGCGCTTATTATCATCATGGTTTTCTCAGGTGTATTTACTTCTTGCGGTGTGGCATTTAGTGGTGCACAGAACATTACAGTTTCTACAACTTACACAGCCCATAATTCAGACATCTTGAATGTGGATGCTGATTACACAGAGCTTGAAGCAGAAGTTCAGAACACCATCGACAATATCAAAGCCAATTATCCTGGCTATGATGAGTACAACTTTTATCTTGATGAGATAGGGCATAACCCTTATCAGCTGGCTGCAATCTTGACAGTTATCTATGAGGATTATACAAGGGAAGAGGTACAGGACAAGCTAAAGGAAATATGCGATTTGCAATATGACATTGATATTGAAGAGGTGGTTGAAACAAGGTATCGGGAAGAAACTAGAACGGGGTCTACAACAGTAGGTGGGCATACAGATTACTATACCTACACTGAGACCGTGGCCTATGACTATTACATTTTGAATGTAACCCTTACCAATCATATCTTGAATGAAGTGGTAAATATGCTTGACCTTACGGAAGACCAGCTGCAGAGATATGAGATATTGTTGGCAACCTTTGGTAATAAGAAATACCTCTTCGATGATGATATTTACTCAGTGCCAGGGTCAGATGATTATGAAGATTATGATGTGCCTGGGGAATATCTGACAGATGAAGAATTTGCAAGGATGCTTAAGGAAGCTGAGAAGTATCTTGGTATGACATACGTGTGGGGTGGCAGTAGTCCAAGCACAGGCTTTGACTGTTCAGGATTTGTAAGCTGGGTTATCAATCACTGTGGTAATGGCTGGGATGTTGGCAGACAGACAGCTAATGGACTTAAAAATTCTACTGCAAGGGTATCGGAATCAAATGTAAAGGCAGGAGATTTGATTTTCTTTAAAGGAACTTATGCAACGGATGGTGCAAGCCACGTTGGCATTGTCGTAGATCCTGTAAATAAAATCATGATCCATTGTGGCAATCCGATATCTTACGCATCATACGACACCAATTATTGGCGGACGCACTTTTATTGTTATGGAAGAATCAGATAGGAGGACAACAATGTTTGCAAAGCTAGATAGACTTCGTGCCGAACATGAAAAGGCATTGAAGAAATTAGAGGAAGCACAGAAGAAAGTGGATGAAACAGCTGAAAAGGTAAAGGCAGGAGAGGCAACAGAGGTATTAAACATTGTCGCAGAGCTTAAATGGACTCCTGAGCAGCTTTCAGATTTCATCAAAAATAATAAGGACAAAAATCATAATTCGTTTGCCAAGGATGCTTTTAACAAAGGCTTTGGCAAAATAGATTTACAGGAAAGTGGGGAAAAGAAAAATGAAGCTATTTAATGTTATTGGTACAAAAGTAAAGGTACTTGGAATCGGGGCGGCTCTTACAGGGTCGCTCTTTTGTATGAGTCCTATCACAGCATTTGCTGGAGGGCTTGAGTGTACGTGCGAGACAAAGTGTACAGAGGATTGCATAGATTCTGATTGCCCTTTATGTCAGGAGGACTTTCATAATTGTGAGGGTACAGAACCCGAAGCAGAGGAAGAGTGGGGCGCACTTACTCCTGATGGAAACATGAGCATAGTAGATGATTATGGGACGCTTGAAGCTGGAGGAAAGCAGTTCATCACTGTAGTTACCAAGAATGGAAATTACTTTTACATCATCATTGACAGGGACGATGAAGGTGATGAGACAGTACATTTCCTTAACATGGTGGATGAGTCAGACCTTTTATCTTTAATGGATGAAGATGAGGTAAATGATTATATTGCATTAACGAGTGGTAATGATACCACCAAGGAAGAGACTCCTGTAGTAACTCCTGAGCCTGAACCAACAGAGGAAGAGACAGAAGAGCCTGTAGTAGTTCCTGAGAAGAAAACCAATGTAAATGGCATCATGGCTATTGTTTTGATACTTGGTATTGCAGGTGTAGGTGGATATATGTACTTCACCACAACGAAAAACTCTAAGAAGAAATCAAAGGCTGCAGATCCTGATGAGGGTTACGTGGAAGAGCCAATTAACCTTCCAACAGAGGAAGCAGACTATGAAGTAGATGCAAGCGAGGATGTAACGGTAGAGGATTTAGACGAACAGGAGGATGACTGATGGCTAGAAAATCAAGATATCTTGCGTATGCAGAAGCAATAGGCAAATTAAAGAAGGAGGCAGGTGCTAATGACAGAACAGGAAAAGCTTCAGGAGATAACAGACAAGCTGGAGGAAGGGGTACAGGCGGTATTCAAAAGCGATAAGTACAAAGACCTTTTGAATACCATGGCAAAGTTTCCAAGGTATTCTGTTAATAACAATATCCTTATCATGATGCAAAAGCCTGATGCCACGTTGTGCCAAGGCTATAATGCTTGGAAGAAAATGGAGCGTAATGTAAAGCGTGGTGAAAAGGGCATCAGGATAATTGCCCCAACATCCTACACAGTTCAAAAGGAAGTGAACAAAACGGATGCTGGAGGCAATGTAGTCTATGACAAGGACGGAGAGCCAGTTAAGGACACAGTGGAGATGAAGCTGACAGGCTTTAAAGTCACCACCACATTTGATATTAGCCAGACGGAGGGAAAAGACCTTCCGTCTCTTGGAGTATCGGAGCTTAAGGGCAGTGTTGAAAACTTTGAGGCATTCATGGATGCAATCAGATCTGTTTGCCCTGTGCCTATCGGCTTTGAGGATATCAAAAGCGGAGCAAAGGGTTATTATCACACAGAGGATAAGAGGATTGCGATTCAGTCGGGCATGAGTGAACTGCAAACTCTAAAGACAGCTCTTCATGAAATGAGTCATCAGATGTTACACGCAGATAAGGATAATAAACAGTCAAAGAGTAGTAAGGAAGTTGAAGCAGAAAGCGTTGCATACACAGTATGTAAGCGTTATGGGCTTGATACTTCTGACTACTCTTTTTCTTATGTGGCAAGCTGGTCTGATGGTAAGGATGCAAAGGAACTGAAAGCATCCCTTGGAACAATTCAAAAGACAGCTGGTGAGATTATTGCAGCTATTGATGAAAAGCTCAAAGACCAGCAGCTTGAAAAAGGAGAAGTCCAAAAGCCTGTAGAGGAAGCGAAACCGCTTGATGAAAACAAGATAGTGGCTGAGAAAAAACCTTTGGGCTATATCAAGGTTGTACCTGAAAAGAGACCGTCAGTCCTTGCAAAGCTTAAGGCAGAAAAATTGAAAATAAAACTTAGAACTGAACAGAAAAATGAAAATAAGGAGGCAGTGATTAATGGCAGATAACGGATGGGTAGATGCAGCTGATATTGAAGAGGAGTTACCTTTTGGTGGCTTTGATAACAGCGAAGATGTGGAAGTGCCAGCAGGGGGAGACGTAATAGGAAAATGCCCTGTATGTGGAGCTGATGTAGTAGACAGAGATCAGGCGTACTTTTGCAGTGACTATGATTGCAGCTTTGCTCTTTGGAAGAATAACAGGTTTTTCCAGTCTATTACAAAGGAAATGACAAAGGAGCTTGCAACAGAGCTTCTTGAAAAGGGAGAGGCAAAGCTTGAAAAGTGCGTGTCAGTCAGAACAGGAAAAACATTTAATTGTGTTGTGAAGATGACAACAGATGATGAGGAAAGAGCGCAGTTTGCACTTGAATTTCCTAAGAGAAAAAAGAAATCGAAGGAGGACTAAGCTATGGCAGAAATGAGGGTTGGTAAGAAGATTCAGAAATGGGATGAGGTATCAGGTACAACTACTGAAACTGTTGATATCGCTATAGAAGTACCAGAGGATGGCAAGCGAAATCCAATCAGGAGCTTGGAAGATCAGATTGAACAGAATGATAATATGCTGGATGGTATCATCAACAATCTTCCTGAAGAAACCATTGCGGAGAAAGAGGAGCGGACTTCTGTAATCAGCAAGCTTCACGCTATTGAACCACGGAGCGATAAGATAGAGCAGAAGTTGTTCCCTGAGCTATCGCTGTAATGAGAAACAAAGATACAACTATCACGATTAAAATCTCATCTGCTGATAAGGGAAAGATTCGTGAGAGGATGAAGTCAGCTGGTGTGAATAATCTGAGCGCCTATCTTATAAAGATGGCTCTTAATGGTTATATCATCCAGCTCGATTTATCAGATGTGAAGGAGGTCTTAAGGCTGCTTCGCATCAACAGTAATAATCTGAATCAGTATGCTAAAAAGGCAAACTCGATTGGGGTAGTCTACAGAGAAGATATTAAAATATTACAACAGCAGCAGGAAGATATTTGGAATGAAATGAGAGAAATCGCAACAAGGCTTTCCAATATCTGATGGTAATTTGCGGTCATGGGAATAATCCTGTGACCGCATTTTTTGAGTCTGGGGAAAGGATAAGTATGGCAGCAACAAAACTAATTGCCTTGCATCAAAATAAGGGGCTTACCCTAGGGGAAACGCTGGATGCGAGATGTAGATATATAGAAAATCCAATTAAGACAAGAGACGGAGAATTAATTACAGGATATGCCTGTAATCCTGAAATGGCTGCGGAGGAAATTCTATTATCCAAAAGAGAATATGAGCATAAGACAGGTCGAAGCCCTAATGGAGACATCATCGGCTATCAGATTAGACAGTCATTTAAGCCAGGAGAAATCACAGCTGAGGAAGCAAATAGACTTGGCTATGAAACTGCCATGAGATTTACAAAGGGCAATCATGCTTTTGTTGTTTGTACTCATACTGACAGACCTCATATCCATAATCACATCATGTTTAATTCTGTTGACCTGAAATGTGAGCGCAAGTTCAGAAACTTTTTCTATTCAGGAATTGCCCTGCAGAGGCTTAGTGACATCATCTGTTTAGAGAATGGACTGTCTGTAATTGTTCCAAAGAAACCAAGTGAAAGAATCAAGAGACCTTATGATAAAAAGGAAACTTACAGGGAGATACTGGAAGCAAATATAGACAGGGTTCTATCTAAGCAGCCAAGGGATTTTGAAGAGTTTCTATTGCTCCTTCAAAAAGAAGATTATGAAATAAAGCGTGGGAAGCATACCGCAGTCAGGGCAAAAGGCGGTAAGCGTTTTATAAGGTTTAGATCTCTTTCTGATGGGTATAAGGAAGCAGATATCAGAGAAAAGATAGAGCAGGCGCAGAAAGGCAATCGTTCAAAAGCTCAGCCAGAGAAGAAAGATGATTTTGATATGCTCTTATCAATTCAGGACATTATTGCAAAGGGAAAGGGTGCTGGCTATGAGACCTGGGCTAAGAAATATAACATCAAAAACCTTGCCAAGGTGTTAGTGTTCTTTCAGGAAAATGATATCCGAACTTATGAAGAACTGGAGCGAAGAGCGAATGATTCAGCAGAAAGGTTCAATAAGATTAGCGGCACTATAAAAGCAGCTGAAAAGAGGATGGATGAGATATCTGAGCTTCGAGACCACATCATCAATTATGCCAAGACCAATGACATTTACATTGCCTACAGGAAGTCAGGTTATAGTAAAAAGTTTTATGCTGAGCATGAGCAGGACATCATAAAAAATAAAGCTGCAAGGGAGCAGTTCAAAGCTTTCAATGGGAAAAAGATTCCGAAGGTAAAGGAGCTAAATGCAGAGTTTCAGGAATGCCTTGCAAAGAAAAGAGCTGCATATACAGAGTATCATGATGCGAAGGAGCAGATGCAGTTATACAAGGTAGCAAAGTATGATATCGACAGAATCCTTAAGGCTGATATGGAGCGTGAAGAAGCTCAAAGCTTTCGAAGAGAGCGTAGCCAAACTCGTTAGAGTGTGTGAGGGGATTGGGGATATGCCCCAACAAAGTAGGCAAAGGTAATTACCTTTGCACTGCTTTGCCAATTAGCGAAATGCCTGTATCCAGGCTAGAAAGAATAAGATTTTTCAAAGGAGAAAAAGAATATGACAAATAAAAAATACAATGTGATTTATGCAGATCCACCATGGGCATATCATGTATATTCAGAAAAAGGAAAGGGTAGAAGTGCCGAGAGCCACTACCCTACAATGAGCATTAAAGATATTAGCGCATTGCCAGTAGCAGATATAGCAGCTGGTGACTGCGCTCTTTTCATGTGGGTGACTTTTCCATGCTTGCAGGAGGCATTTGATGTAATAGAAGCATGGGGCTTTAAATATAAGACAGTAGCATTTGCATGGGTCAAGCAAAACAAAAAATCTGATTCCCTGTTTTGGGGAATGGGATATTGGACAAGAGCAAACGTGGAGCTTTGCATCATTGCAACGAAAGGACATCCAAAAAGAATAGATGCTGGAGTCCACCAAGTTATCATGAGTCACATCGAGGAACATAGTAAGAAACCAGCGGAGACCAGAGACCGAATTGTAAAGCTCATGGGTGAAGTTCCAAGAGTGGAGTTGTTTGCAAGACAGAAGACTCTAGGCTGGGACACCTGGGGTAATGAAGTAGAAAATGATATAGAGCTTTTAGATGCAGCATAGCTATTAGGGCAGTTTCGATTTGAAATATAATCGAGGCTGCCCTTCTTTTTTTATGAAATTTTATTCGCACGAACGTGTGAATACTGAACAATACAAGTGAGTAATGTGTTATACTGATAGCAACTGTTATTTCGTGTTTGATTCAGAAGAGGAGCGGATTTATGGCAGTATCTTATAAGAAATTATTTAAGCTGATGATTGATCGAGATATCAAGAAAAAGGATCTCAAAGATATGACAGGCTTAAGCTATGGGACAATTGCTAAGCTTGAAAAGGGAAATAATGTTGAGATTAGTGTGTTGGATAAAATCTGCGTAAAGCTTAAATGCCAGCTTAGTGATATTGCAGAAGTTACGTTCGATGAGTGAGTCCATCTTTTGGGACACATCTGAATTTATAATTTATTCATAAGGAGATAAGCCATGGATGGAATTGGTGGCATGAGGTTAATAGATAATGTAAATCAGACTTTGCGAGATGATCTTAGTAATGAGATAAAGGCTGGAAGCAAAGTGTCTATTGCTGCGGCTAGTTTTTCTATTTATGCATATCAGGAGTTAAAAAAAGAATTGGAGCAGTGTGATGAATTTAGGTTTATCTTTACGGCTCCAACTTTTATTACAGAGAAAGCAAAAAAGGAAAAGCGAGAGTTCTATATTCCTAGAATGAATCGTGAGCAGAATCTGTATGGTACAGAATTTGAAATAAAGCTCCGTAATGAAATGACTCAAAAAGCAATTGCTAAAGAATGCGCTGAATGGATAAAAAGAAAAGGTGTGTTTAAGTCCAATGTTACTCAGGAGAACATGATGGGATTTATACATACATCTGATAAATCATATGCGCCAGTCATGGAGTTTTCTACAGTTGATTTGGGATGCGAGAGAGGAAATAATGCTTATTCCATGATTCAAAAAATGGATGCGCCATTCTCGCAGGAGTATCTAAAACTATTTGAAGAGCTTTGGAATGATAACGATAAGCTTCAGGATGTCACAGATGTTGTACTGGAAAATATCACTACAGCTTACAATGAAAATTCTCCTGAGTTTATCTATTTCATGACCTTGTATCATGTATTCAGTGAATTTTTGGAAGATATATCTGAGGATGTACTTCCAAATGAGGCAACAGGCTTCAAGCAGAGCAAGATTTGGAATATGCTATATGATTTCCAAAAGGATGCTGTGCTTGCGATTATAAATAAACTGGAGCGTTACAATGGATGTATCTTAGCAGACAGCGTTGGTCTTGGTAAAACATTTACAGCTTTGGCGGTTGTGAAGTATTACGAGAATAGAAATAAGACGGTGTTGGTTCTATGCCCTAAGAAATTAGCAGAGAACTGGAATACTTATAAAGATAATTATGTAAATAACCCTATTGCTACAGATAGGTTAAATTATGATGTGCTTTTCCATACAGATTTATCAAGAAATGGTGGTTTTTCAAATGGTTTGGATTTGGATAGACTCAATTGGGGAAACTATGATCTTGTTGTAATTGATGAGTCACATAACTTTAGAAATGGTAGTGGTACACACAGTAATCAAGTAGAGAACAGATACAATCGCTTAATGGATAGGATTATCCGTGCAGGTGTTAAGACAAAGGTTTTAATGTTATCTGCCACTCCTGTAAACAATAGGTTTAATGATTTAAAGAATCAGCTTGCCTTGGCTTATGAAGGAGATTCTGAAAATCTAAATGATGCACTCGATACAAAGAAGCCACTTGAAGAAATCTTCCGACAGGCTCAGAGAGCATTTAATGATTGGAGTAAGCTCGATGCAGAGGAGAGGACTACGAATGCCTTATTAAGAAATCTTGACTTTGATTTCTTCGAGGTCTTGGATAGCGTCACTATCGCAAGGTCAAGAAAGCATATTGAGAAATACTATAATACAGCTGAAATTGGAAAATTCCCAGAGAGATTAAAGCCGATTTCAAGATCTCCGCAGCTTACCGATTTGGGTAACGCAATTAATTACAATGAAATATTTGAACAGCTAACAATGCTGTCTCTTTGTATATATACACCGTCAAACTATATCTTCCCTAGCAAGATGCAGAAGTATATAGAACTTACTCACAACAAGGGGCAGGGATTGACTCAAAAAGGTCGAGAGGAAGGTGTACGTAAGTTGATGAGTATAAATATGCTGAAACGATTAGAGAGTTCAGTATACTCATTCCAACTGACGCTTACACGTATTAAAAATTTGATTAATGGAACTATAGATGCCATTAACAATTATGAAAAATATGGTGTTACTAACTTAGATATGTATGAGCTTGATGAAGACGAGCTTGATATGGAAGATGAAAACACAGATTTTCAGGTGGGTAATAAAGTAAAAATAGACCTGGCTGATATGGATTATAAGACTTGGAGAGATGAGCTTAAGGCGGATTCAGAAGTGCTTGAATTGCTTACATCTATGGTGGCTAACATTACACCAGAACATGACTCTAAACTTCAAGAGCTGCTTGCTTTGATTGCCAACAAAATAGAAAATCCTATCAACGCAGGGAACAAGAAGCTCATTGTATTTTCTGCCTTTTCTGATACAGCTGAATATCTATATAACAATGTCAGCGAGTTCGTAAAAAAGAAATATGGTATAGATACAGCGGTAATTACTGGAGCTATTGAAGGAAAGACTACGGTAAAAAATGTAAAGCCGACACTAAACAATGTTTTAACTTGCTTCTCTCCAATTTCAAAGAACAAAGATGTATTAATGCCAAATAGTAATGCAGAAATTGATGTGCTGATTGCGACTGATTGTATTTCCGAAGGTCAGAATTTGCAGGATTGTGATTACTTGATTAACTACGATATTCACTGGAATCCTGTACGTATTATTCAGAGATTTGGACGAATTGATCGTATCGGTAGCAAGAACCAATACATACAGCTTGTAAACTTCTGGCCAGATATGGATCTTGATGAATACATTAATCTCAAGAGCCGTGTTGAAACACGTATGAAAATCTCAATCATGACATCTACAGGTGATGATAACCTCATTAGTCCTGAGGAAAAAGGAGACTTGGAATACCGCAGGGCGCAGCTTAAGCGTCTGCAGGAGGAAGTGGTAGATATTGAGGATATGTCTACAGGTATTTCAATCATGGATTTAGGTCTTAATGAGTTCAGACTGGATTTGCTGGAGTATGTGAAGACTCATCAGGACTTAGAGAAAAAGCCAAAAGGACTTCATGCTGTGGTTCGGGCATCGGAAGAAAATCCTGAGGGAGTTATCTTTGTACTACGCAATGTCAATAACAGTGTAAATATAGATAATCAGAATCGAATACATCCATTTTATATGGTGTACATAGCTTCTGATGGAGAGGTAGTCTGCGACTATCTGAATCCTAAGCACCTATTAGATACGATGAGATTGCTATGCAGAGGACAATCTGAACCGCTTAAAGAACTATGCGCAAAGTTTAATGAAGAAACTAATGATGGCAAAGATATGGCAGAAATATCAGGCTTGCTGAGTGATGCCATTAATTCAATCATTGATGTGAAAGAAGAAAGTGATATTGATAGCCTGTTTAAGAAAGGTGGTACATCTGCGCTGATGTCTGAGGTGTCAGGACTAGAAGATTTCGAGTTGATTTGTTTCATGGCTGTAAGAGCATAAAGGAGGGCTTCTTGTGATTGGATTGCCGAAGTCTACAGAATTTAATAAAAGGATTCCTAAACAGAAGTTTTATGAGAATCTGTCTGTCAGTGCATCCCTAAAGCAATCATTTGTTGATCAGATTAAAACTATTTATTGGAGAAACAAGATTGCTGCAAGCACTGTAAATATTGCAGAAGGGAAAGATGTAGAAGAAATTGAGGTCTTTGAGATAAAACTTGCTTCGGAGACTATTGACGAAGGTATTCTTAGGCAGATGGATAAAGAAATACCTTATCACATATTATTTCTGCTTGAATATGATGGTAAGTACCAAGCCTGGATAGGGTACAAGGAAGAAGCGCAGACTGGTAGTAGTGCCTTTAAGGTGAATAATTACTATCATACAGACTGGCTGGAAGAGGCGTCTCTGCCTGTAAAGATGGAAGGATTATCTATTGATACAGTTTATGAGAATTTTGTTAGACAGATTGCAGGAGGACAGCTTGAAAAGGCTGATAGCAATGAGTCGTTGAAAGACTCTGTGGAAAAAGATATGCAGAGGCAGTTTTTAGAAAAGCAAGTAGAATCTTTAAGGAAAAAGTTGAAAAAGGAGAAACAGTTCAACAAGCAGATAGAAATAAACGACGAAATAAAAAGAATAACTAAGGAGCTGGGAGAACTATAAATTTATTATGAAATCATATGACATAAAACCTAATGAAGAAAACGTAATTAAGGCATTAAAAGAGAATCTTATTAAAAGAAATGGTGATCTTGTTTTATTCTATGAATTGTTATGTGCGCAAGAAAACTCGTGCAGTATTGCTCTTGATGGAAGATGGGGTAGTGGCAAGACATTTTTTGTAAAGCAGGAACAGCTAATTATAAATGCAAAAAATTCTGTGTCAGATATGGATGAAGAAAAAAGGAACGTTATTCTAAATAATCTATCATTCAGGAATGGGGATGAAAGAGATGAAGATTGTTCTCTTGCAGTTTACTATGATGCATGGGAGCATGACAATGATAAAGACCCAATAGTTTCTATTGTTTACGAAATAACCAAGCAGCTAAGTATAAAATATGCCTTTGACGAAACAGAGAAAGCAATAAAGGTTGCCGCATCCATTGTGGATTTTTTCACTGGCAAAAATTTAGGTGAGATAAAGGAAGCTTTATAAAATAATAATCCTATCGCAAAGTTTAAAGAAGAAAAAGATATAGAAGATAGATTAAGGGAATTCTTTTCAGAAATATTAAATGAACGTGGTAATAGACTTGTTGTTTTTATTGATGAGTTAGATCGATGTAGACCAAGTTATGCCGTTCAGTTACTAGAAAGAATAAAGCATTACTTAGAAGATGATAGGATTACTTTTGTATTCTCAGTTAATCTCGCAGAATTACAACATACTGTAAAGCATTATTATGGCAATGAGTTTGACGCTTGTAGATATTTAGATAGATTTTTTGATTTGCGAATCGAACTTCCACCAGCAGATTTAACGGCATTCTATTCCAAAATTGGATTGGGTAGTAGCTATACTGTTGAAACGGTTTGTAGGAGAGTAATTGAATATTATGGATTTCAGTTAAGAGATACAACGAGGTACTACAGGACAGTGAGAACTGCAATATATGAACCAACTCATGAAAGCAGAAAGTGGGATTTTACTTTTTCAGATGGAAAAGCACGACAACTTGTTCTTCTCTATATAGTACCTGTAGTGATAGGACTTAGGATTGCAAATATAGAAGAATATCAAGCATTTATGATGGGGAAGTCTCCAGAAACCTTGATAAATATATTTGCAAATTCAGATATAGGGCATTGGGCTGTGGAAGACTTGCTTAATAACGATGAATCTTTTATAGAAGGTGAAAATAAGAAGCTTGTAACAAAAGAAGACAAGCTTAGGGAACTGTATACTGCGATATTTGTAGATGAATACACAGGGAACTCTTATTGCAAGACGATGGGAAAATATCAATTTGATAACAAATCAAAGCAATTTGTGAAAAGAGTAGCTAGTATGCTCTCGCAGTACACAGATTTAACAGTATAGGAGTAGTACATCATGGAAAAGATGAAAATGGAATCATTAAATATAAACAAACTAAACATAGAAAAGTTGGAAGAGTTATTCCCGAATTGCATAAGTGAAGGAAAAGATAATGAGGGTAATATTACAAAAAAAGTAAATTTCGATGCCCTGCGACAGATGTTTTCGGAAGACATCTTGGAGGGAGAAGAAGCTTACGAGTTTACATGGGTGGGTAAAAAGGCATCTATTATAGAGGCAAATAAACCTATCAGAAAAGTTCTGCGTCCTCAAAAAGAAAAAAGTAAAAATTGGGATGATACCGAGAATATCTATATTGAGGGAGATAATTTAGATTCTTTAAAGTTATTACAGGAAAGTTATTTGAATGCTGTAAAACTGATTTATATTGATCCGCCATATAATACAGGAAATGATTTTCTTTATAAAGATGATTTTACTCAGAGTCAAGAGGAATATGAGAATATTAGTGAGCAAGTTGACGAAGAAGGGAATAAACTATTTAAAAATACGGATTCGAATGGAAGGTTTCACTCGGATTGGTGTTCTATGATATATCCTCGTTTGTTATTAGCTCTTAATCTTTTAAAAGATGAGGGAGTAATTTTTATCAGCATAGATGATTGTGAATATGAGAATCTAAAAAATATTTGTAATGAAGTTTTTGGTCAGCGAAATTATGTTGGAACAATCCTATGGAAGAAAAAAACGAACGGAAATAATATGGGATTTCTTCCTCCTGTGCATGACTATATTTTGTGTTATGCAAAAAATATAAATGCGATTGAAGATATGGGATATCCGATAACAGAAGAATTTTTGGCTAAGACGTTCTCAAACCCAGACGATGATCCGAGAGGACCATGGACAACATCTGATTTATCAGCCAATCATAAAGGACCTCATTTTGCGATAACCAATCCTGCAACTGGAGAAGTGCACTATCCGCCAGATGGAAGGTATTGGGTTTTCAATGAAAATGAAGTTAAGAAGAGAATTGAAGATGGAAGAATTATTTTTGGTAAAAGTGGGAATGGAAAGCCTGTTCAGAAAGTTTTTGCCGCTAATAGAAAATTTGGGAAAATACGTGCTGAGTCATGGTGGGATGATAAAGGGATGAATGCAGATGCAACGTCTGAATTGACGGAGCTATTTGGTAAAGCAAAAATGTTCACACATCCAAAACCTAGTAAGCTAATTTATAACATTGTAAAGATTGCTACTGAAAAGAATGATATTATATTGGACTTTTTCTCGGGATCTGCAACAACAGCAGATGCAGTTATGCAGTTAAATGCAGAAGATGGTGGGAATAGAAAGTTTATTTTAATACAATTACCAGAACAATGCGATGAAGATAGCGTACCATATTCTGAGGGATACAAAAATATTTGTGAATTGGGTGAGAAGAGAATAGATTTAGCTGGAGAAAAAATCCATAATACTTCCGAATCGACAGATATAGGATATCGAGTATTCAAGCTTGATGAATCTAATATGAATGATATCTACTATAGTGCAGATAGATATTCACAGGGAATGCTTGCTGCTATGGAATCAAATATTAAATCTGATAGAACAGATATGGACTTGTTGTTTGGATGTGTACTTGATTGGGGCTTGTCACTATCTTTACCATATTCATCAGAGGAATTAGAGGGTGTGAAAATACATACATATAATGGTGGTGACTTAATTGCTTGCTTCGATGAAAATGTACCTGAGAAAGTCGTAAAGGAAATAGCCAATAGACAGCCGCTTAGAGCTGTATTTAGAGACAGTAGTTTTTCAAACAGTCCAGCTAAAATTAATGTGAGTGAAATATTTAAATTATTAGCACCTGATACAACTGTAAAAGTGATTTAAGGAGACTTTCTAAATGGAAAAAATGAAGATGGAGACTATGGATGGAGTATCTAAAAATATAAATACGATAGCTGAACTATTTCCTAATTGTATAGTGGAAGCCGCTGACAATCGGGGGGGGGGGTACAAGCGTTCGGTAAAATTTGACCTGCTAAAACAAATGCTTTCTGATGAAATAATTGAGGGAAACGAGGCATACGAGTTTTCCTGGGTAGGTAAGAAGGCTGCCATTGTTGAGGCGAACAGGCCTATTAGGAACACACTTAGACCGTGTGTTGAAAAAAGTCTGGATTGGGATAATACAAAAAATGTGTACATAGAAGGTGATAATCTCAATGCGTTAAAACTACTTCAAGAAAGTTATTTGGGATCAATTAAGCTTATTTATATAGATCCGCCATATAATACAGGACATGATTTTATCTATCCAGATTCATATGTGATGGAGGAAGATGAATATAATGATGGTACTGGTTATTATGATGAGGACAACAATATAAATTATGCAAGAGAAAATAGTACTAGCGATGGAAGATACCATTCTGATTGGTGCTCGATGATTTATTCTAGACTACTACTCGCAAAAAATTTACTTACTCAAGACGGCTTTATCTTCATATCAATAGATGATAATGAAATTAGTAATCTAAGAAAAATCTGTGATGAGGTTTTTGGCAGCAGAAACTTTAGAGGGCAGATAACAAGAGCAACAGGAACACCAACAGGTCAGGGAAATGATAAACTTGTTTCGGAGGTAGATTATATATTGATCTATTCAAAGTCCAATGAGTGCGCCCTTAACGGTTTGCCTTTCTCGGAAGAGGATGAAAAAATATATAACTTAGAAGATGAGTATGGACGTTATTTGAATAGACCGCTTCGCAAAACAGGTGGGGAAGACAGAAGAGAAGATAGACCAAGTATGTACTATCCAATAGAGAGCCCTGATGGAACTTTAGTATATCCTATAGCGCCATCAGGGTATGAAAGCCGATGGAGATGTGCGGAATCAAGGTATAGAGAACTTGTTGATGACCATAGAATAGATTGGAAAAATGAAAATGGAAATTGGAAGGTTTATCAGAAGTTTTATCTTGAAGGAAGAACAAAGCAAGCTTCTAACTTATGGACTGGTATTGAAGGGAATAAAAAAGCAACTATAACTGTTAAAAATTTATTTGGTAGCAATGTATTTGATTTTCCTAAGCCAATTGAATTATTGAAGAGAATAATTGCTATATCTACGAATGATGGAGATGTGATAATGGACTTTTTTAGTGGTTCTGCATCTACCGCTCAAGCCGTATTGGAAATAAACAAAGAATGCAATGGTACAAGGAAATTTATTTTGGTTCAATTACCAGAACCATGCAAGTCTGACACAGAAGCTAGTAGGGCAGGATATGAAACGATATGTGATATTGGTGAAGAGCGTATTAGAAAAGTGGCTGCTGAGTTGGATAAGATGAACAATACCAAGCTTGATACAGGCTTTAGAGTTTATAAGGTAGATGAAGGCAATATGAATGACATTTACTATAGCGCAGATAGATACTCTCAAGGTATGGTTGCCGCAATGGAATCAAACATTAAGCCTGATAGAACGGATTTAGATCTGCTTTTTGGATGTGTTCTTGATTGGGGGTTGCCTTTGTCTTTGCCATATACCTCGGAGGAGATTTCAGGGGTTATGGTACATACATACAATGAAGGAGATTTGATAGCTTGCTTCGATGAAAATATACCTGAAAATGTAGTGAAAGAGATAGCAAAACGTCAACCGCTAAGAGCTGTATTTAGAGATAGTAGTTTTGCTAATAGCCCAGCCAAAATTAATGTCAGTGAGATATTTAAGGCAGTTGCGCCTGATACAAGTGTGAAAGTAATTTAAGGAGAGATCCGAGATGAAGATACAATACAAACATCAAAAATTTCAAAGGGATGCTGCACAGGCTGTAGTTGATGTATTTGCTGGTCAGCCATATGGCACACCTTCATATATGATTGATAAGGGATATGAAGGACGGACTGCATCAGGTCAGACATTTGCTCAGGCATCTTTAACAGAAGATATTGATTTCACTGGTTGGAATAATATGAAGATTGTTCCTGAACTCACTGATGGAGTGATATTGGAGCAATTACAGAAAGTACAACGAACCAATCAGATTAAGCAGTCAGATAAGCTGGAGGGAAGATATAACCTTACTATTGAGATGGAAACAGGTGTAGGTAAAACCTATACATACATCAAGACCATGTATGAACTCAATAAGCATTATGGATGGAGTAAGTTTATTGTTGTTGTTCCGAGTATTGCTATCCGTGAGGGCGTATATAAGTCATTTCAGATGACACAAGAACATTTTGCAGAAGAGTATGGAAAGAAAATACGTTTCTTTATATACAATTCTGCGCAGCTTACTGAGATAGATAGATTTGCTGCTGACAGCTCTATAAACGTAATGATTATTAATTCGCAAGCATTTAACGCAAAAGGAAAAGATGCTAGACGAATATACATGAAGCTTGATGAGTTTAGAAGCCGCAGACCTATTGATATTATTGCAAAGACAAACCCTATAGTAATAATTGATGAGCCTCAGTCTGTAGAAGGTAAGCAGACCAAAAAGAACCTTGAAGAGTTTAATCCTTTGATGACGCTTCGATATTCTGCAACTCATAAATCAGATAGCATTTACAATATGGTTTACATATTGGATGCTATGGAGGCATACAACAAGAAGCTTGTTAAAAAGATTGCTGTAAAAGGTATCTTAGAGACAGGAAGCACAGCTACTACAGGCTATGTTTATTTGCAGAGTATAAATCTTTCAAAAGCTGACCCTACTGCAACCATTGAATTTGATGTTAAAGGTGCTACAGGCATCAGAAAAGTCACAAAAACCGTAGGAATTGGATATAACCTATATGCAAATTCAGGAGAACTCCAAGAATATAAGGACAACTATGTAGTTAAATTCATAGATGGCAGAGACGATTCTATTGAGTTTTTAAATGGAACTAAACTGTTTGCTGGTGAGGTAATAGGAAAATATGATGAAGACCAGCTTCGCAGAATCCAAATTAGAGAGACAATACTTTCTCACATAGAGCGTGAAAGACAGCTATTTGCAAAGGGAATTAAAGTACTATCGCTTTTCTTCATTGATGAAGTTAAGAATTATCGTGAATACGATGAGGTAGGAAACCAGACTAATGGAAAATATGCTGATATGTTTGAGCAAGAATATAACGATATTATCAGCAATCTTCAACGTGAAGTAGGGGACGAAGAGTATTTTGAGTACCTATCTTCAATAGCAGCTGATAAAACTCATGCTGGATATTTCTCTATTGATAAAAAGGGTCATATGACAGACTCTAAGCTTTCCGACAAAAAGGAAAAGACTTCTGATGATATAGATGCATATGATTTAATCATGAAAAATAAGGAGCTACTACTTGAACGTGACCCTAAGAAATCTCCTGTTAGGTTTATATTCTCTCATTCTGCATTACGTGAAGGATGGGATAATCCTAATGTATTCCAAATTTGCACATTAAAGCAGAGCGGAAGTGATGTGCGTAAGCGCCAAGAAGTAGGTCGTGGACTTCGCTTATGTGTAAATCAGGATGGCGAGAGAATGGATGCAAATGCTCTTGGTGCAGATGTACATAATATAAATGTGCTTACTGTTATTGCCAGTGAGAGCTATGACCAGTTTGCTAAGGGCTTACAAAGCGAAATTGCAGAAGCAGTTGCAGACAGACCTAGAAAGGTTGAAAAGAGCCTATTCGTTGGAAGAACTATTCAGGATAACAATGGAGTTGATTACATCATTGACGATGCTATGGGTGATGATATCCAGTACAGCCTCATTGTAGAGAAGTACATTGATAGTAAAGGACAGCTTACTGAAAAGTTCTTTGAGGAATCAAAAGAAGGAACAATGAAGTTCTCTGAGGCAGTTGAAGCCTACGCAAAGGGAATAGTAGAGATTCTTAAGTCTGTTTATGATGCTAAGTCAATGATGCCTGAGGATGCACGTAAAAATAACATTGAGCTTAGGGTAGATCAGAATAAACTGGCTATGCCTGAGTTCAAGGAATTATGGAACAAGATTAACTCCAAGTCAGTATATGTAGTTGATTTTGATTCTGATGAGTTGGTAAGAAAAGCCATAGCCGAACTGAATGCAAAGCTGAGAGTTGCTAAGATTAGAATTACCGTTCAATCAGGAAGCATGGAAAAGATTGACTCAAAGGAGCAGGTGGCTAGTGGTGATGCTATGAAGCTTGAAAAGACCAAGGAATATGATGCAGTGGCATCTGTAAGTAATTCAGTTACTTATGACCTTGTTGGAAAGCTGGTAGAAGCCACTGGACTCACTAGAAAAGATATCGTCCGCATTCTGACAGGAATAGAGGAGTCAGTATTTGAGCAATTCAAATATAATCCTGAGGAATTTATCATTAAGGCAGGAAACCTTATAAATGAACAAAAAGCCACGGCGATTATAGAGCACATTACCTACAATATGGTAGATGAAAAATACGATACTGATATATTCACAGAGCCTACGATTAAAGGCAAGCTTGGCACAAATGCCATGAAGGCTAATCGACATCTGTATGACCATATCGTATATGACTCTACAAATGAAAAGGAATTTGCTGAGAAACTGGATACTTGCGAGGATGTTGCTGTTTACGTAAAGCTTCCAAATGGCTTTTATATCAATACTCCTGTTGGTCATTATAACCCTGACTGGGCAATATCATTCAAAAAGGGTTCTGTAAAGCATATCTATTTTGTGGCAGAGACCAAGGGTTCAATGGATACGATGCAGTTAAAAGAGATGGAAAGCTCAAAGATCCATTGTGCAAGAGAACATTTTAAGGCTATAAGTAGTGACTCAGTAAAATATGATGTTGTGCATACTTATGAGGATCTTATGGACTTGCTTAAATAGGCACGGAGGGATTACAAATGGCAGAGTTTCAATATGAAATTGTGGAAGAAATAGGGGTTCTATCTACAAGCGCAAAAGGATGGACGAAAGAACTAAACAAGATTTCATGGAATGGTGGCGCACCAAAGTACGATATTAGAGATTGGGCACCAGACCATGAAAAAATGGGAAAAGGTGTTACTTTGACGGATGAAGAGCTATCAGCGTTGAAAGACTTGTTAAACAAATAATCAGATGATTAAAGAGGGGCGGTGCAAGAATGGTAAATCAGGAAAAGTTAATAGATAGTCTTGAAAAGTACAAAGCTGCTTTTGAAAAGAGATGGCCTGATGAAAGGTATAAGTGGGAAGCTGTTAAATGGTTTCAGGAGCATTGGGACATTAATGCTGATAATTTCTATGAAATGTTTACAATAGCAACAGATAAAACTTATAACCTTCTTGCATCAATGAATAATTTCCCTAGAGGAATGATACAGGTTTATTCTGAGCAGGATCAGGAAGCTGTCAGAGAAATGTTTATCGACTTATATGATGAGACTAAGCCTGTAACAGACAGGATAGCAAGGTTTCAAGTTAGTGCTCAGGATTTGTGCGATAGATTTTCTCCAGGAAAGCAGCACTATCAAAGACCGATGGCTATTACTGTGTATCTTTGGCTCAAATATCCAGCAAGATACGATATTTTCAAGTATTCAGTTTGTAAAGGCACTAGCCAATATCTTGAAAACAGTTTTGTGCCTAAGAAGGGAAATACACCAGCCAATATTAAAGGCAATATGGAGCTGATTGATGAGATACTTGATGCGGTAAAGCAGGATGAAGAGCTTTTGACTATGTATAAGGCAAAGCTTGATGATAAATGCTATTTTGACCAATCGTATCGTATATTGGCATTTGATATTTCTTTCTATATTGCAAATTACTTAAATGACACAAGCTCAAACAATGATGACTGGATTGGGCTTGATTATGACCCAGGAATTAGTAAGGAGTTATGGGTTAAACTGCTTAATAATGAAGAGGTATTTACAGACCAAGCACTGGAAATAGTTGCTCGTATGCGTGATTATGGAGGACAGGCAACCTGTTCACAGTTATCTACAAAATATGGAGAGACAGCAAATTTCTATAACATAGGTTCTACATCATTGGCTAAACGAGTGGCAGAAAAAACAAAATGCGAACTCAGGATTGATGATGAAGGAAAGACAAGATATTGGTCAGTGCTTTATGTAGGTAGATATGCAGATAAAGACGAAGAGGGAGCATTTGTCTGGAAATTAAGAGATGAACTGGCAGAAGCACTAGAAGAGGTGGATTTATCAGAAGTAGCAATTTATTCCGATGCTACAGATGAGAAGCAATACTGGTGGCTTAATGCTAATCCTACATGGTGGAGAATATCTGATTTAGCAGTTGGAGAGGAGCAGGATTACACTCTCTACAATGAAAATGGAAACAAGCGTAGGATCTTCCAAAACTTCATTGATGCTAAAGCAGGTGATTTTGTCATAGGCTATGAATCCAATCCTGTAAAGCAGATAGTAGCATTGGCAAGAGTATCACAGGAAAATGATGGTGAGAGAATATTCTTTGAAAAGACAGAAGGACTTGGTACTCCAATAGATTATGCGGAACTGAAAGAGATTCCTGAACTGGAAAAGATGGAATACTTTGTGAATCCGCAGGGAAGTCTTTTCAGGCTTACTAAGGGAGAGTATGACCTAATAATGGATATTATCAGGGAAAGAAATCCGCTTCCTGAGAGTATAGATACTCTTGAGAATTACACAAAAGAGAACTTTTTAGATGAAGTCTATATGTCTGAGAATAACTATGATACCTTGAAGAATCTTTTACTTAAGAAGCAGAATATCATTCTTCAAGGTGCACCTGGAGTTGGTAAGACATTTGCGGCAAAACGCCTTGCATACTCAATTATGGGTGTAAAAGATGAAAGCAGAATAGAATTTATCCAATTTCACCAGAGCTATTCCTACGAAGATTTCATAATGGGATATAAGCCAAGTGGAGAGGGCTTTGAGCTGCAGAATGGAATCTTCTATAAGTTCTGTATGAAGGCTGCTAATAATCCTGATATACCATATTTCTTTATTATAGATGAGATAAATCGTGGAAATATGAGCAAGATATTCGGTGAATTGCTTATGCTCATAGAGAGGGACTATAGGGGAACAAAGGCTACTTTAGCATATAATGGACTACCGTTCTCTGTACCAAAGAATCTTTATATTATTGGTATGATGAATACTGCTGATAGAAGCCTTGCAATGATCGATTATGCACTCCGTAGAAGATTCAGCTTCTTCCCGATGGAGCCAGGCTTTGAGTCAGATGGATTTAGAAAGTATCTTGCAGAGATTAATGATGACACATTGTATGCGCTTATTGATGTAGTTACTACACTAAATAAGACTATTGCGGAAGATCCGTCTCTTGGAACAGGCTTTTGCATAGGTCACAGCTATTTCTGTGGTCAGGAATTATTGGACGAGGAAGAGCTGGATGCGTGGATGACTTCTGTTGTAGATTATGACATTATTCCTATGCTTGAAGAGTACTGGTTTGATGAGCCTGAAAAGGTCAGACTATGGAGAAATCGTTTGATTGGGGTGTTCAATAGCTAATGACTAATGACAAAGGGATTCTGATAAAAAATATATATTATATGCTGACATACGCATTTCAGATTCTCCGTCAGTCAAACTATGACGAGATAGCTGCGGAGGATTTTGAAAATATTCATGATATGTTCGCAGCTATTCTTGGAAAAGGAGTGGCACAGCAGTTAAAGCAGGGATTATATCGTGAGTATGTAGAAAACGCTGATGATTTACCAACACTAAGGGGTAAGCTTGCCTTTAATGGGACGATAAAGAACAGACTACAGCATAAGCAGCTTTTATCATGCGAATACGATGAGCTTTCTGAGAATAACCTGATGAACCAGGTACTAAAGACCACCATGCTATTGCTGATTAAGCAGCCAAATGTAAAACAGGAAAACAAGGCTGTTTTAAAAAAGGACTTAGTATATTTTAACGATGTAGAGTATGTTGAGCCAGCCAATATTCGATGGGATAGGATACAATATCAGAGGAACAATCAAAGCTATCGAATGTTGCTAAATGTCTGTAGATTGGTTATTGATGGTATGCTCCTATCCACAGAGCAAGGAACAATTAAGATGGCTACATTTTTGGATGACCAGAGAATGAGCCATTTGTATGAGAAATTCATACTGGAATACTACCGCTATCACCATCCTGAGTTACACGCGAATCCTGATCAGGTGCAGTGGAATTTAGACGATGATAATGATATGTGGCTACCAAGTATGATTACGGATATAACACTGAAATCAAAGAATGGAAAAGTGTTGATTTTGGATGCAAAGTATTATGGTCAGCAGATGCAATCTAATTTCGATATACAATCTTTTAGAAATGCTAACTTATATCAGATTTTTACTTATGTAAAGAACAGGGATACCGAGCATACAGGGAATGTTTCAGGAATGCTTCTTTATGCCAAGACCAATGAAGATTTTCAGCCTTCAAACGATTTTCTTATGGATAAGAATAAGATATCTGTAGGCTCGTTAAATCTTAATCTTCCGTTTACAGACATAGCGGCACAGCTTGAAAAGATTGTAGTAGACAATGAACTATGAGGTACTTGGTATGAACATAGAAAAGCTATCAAGTGAATTTGATTTATATATAGGGGATAAATATAGGGCTTTCATAAACAAGTTTTCAAAGAAAGTATGGGACAAGGATAGCAGTATATTAAGCTTGGAAATAAGCGAGGATGCATTATCTTGTATTGAAGTGGTGTATGCCGACTCAGCTGTAAGTATGTATATAGTATGTAATGATGAAGAGCTTTTTCATGAAATAAAAGATCATTCTGATCACATCAAGAATACATACAATATAGTTGCTGGTAGTAACGCTGCAAAGCTTTGTCTCATTGAAAATGCAGGAATAGATTGGAGTAACAGACAATCTGAAGAAAGTGCCTTTGATTGGATTGTCATGAATGCTGGGCTATTACAGGATATATCAGATAAATATGCCCATGTGGTAGAAGAAAAGGCAGAGAACCTATCAGAAAAGATTGCTGTTTGGAAGGCACAAAAGGGCAAGCAGCAAGCGACAGTCAATGATTCAGATTATGAGACCAAGAAAGTATTTGCTGAGACAAACAATAAAACTGGAATCAGGTACAAGATTATCCATAGAAAGTCAGCAAATAGATATGAAATTTGGACAAGTGACAAAAATAGAGAAAGACATCGCATAAATAATTCAGAGGTTGAGCAGCTGTGCGAAGATAAAGATGCGATGATTAAATATGTAAAAGACAATTATTTGTAAGGGATTAGATGTTATGGTAGGGAATTATCCAGTCGTTACTCTTTGCGGTAGCACACGTTTTAAAAATGAATTTATGGAGACACAGAAGAGACTTACATTGGAGGGTAACATTGTCATAAGTGTAGGTCTCTTTGGTCATTCGGGAGATCAGGAAGTCTGGGATGGCATGGATGAAGGTACACTATCAAAAACAAAAGAGATGCTGGATGATATGCACAAGCGCAAGATAGATATGGCAGACTCCATATATGTAATCAATGTTGGTGGCTATATCGGAGACAGTACACGTTCTGAGATTGAGTATGCCAAGGCACATGGGAAGAAAGTAAATTATTTGGAGGAATAATGCTGACTTACGAAGAGGTTGTTAGTAAAGCAAAAAGCAGTATTGCTCATAGAGATAATTACAAAAATAAACATGTTATTTACAAGGAATGCCCGACTTGGGTTAAAGGTGATCAGATTAACCTGTGGTCTTACTGGCAAGGATATCAGATTAAAGATATTGATAATGGTATAGATATACTTCTTGTAGGGCAAGATTGGGGGAATCCCAACAATAATCCTTCTGTAATAGACGATATTAATAAAATTCAAGAAGGCGAGGAAGTTTTCTATGATTCATCAGTAAGCTTAACTGATAGAAACCTTGTGGAATTGTTTGGATGTTTAGGATGTAATATTGCCAGCAAAGACTCAGGAAAAAGAATATTATTTACAAATTATTCATTGGGGTACAGAGAGGGTTCTGAAACTGGAGGAATGACAAAATCTCTAATGAGACAGGATTCAGAGCTATTTAATGATTTGGTCATGGCTGTGAAACCACGCATTATCATATGCCTAGGTAAACTTACTTATGAAATGGTTGCAGGTAAAACGACTAAAGGGTTTGTGAAATGGCTGAAAAATGGAGAGCCATTTGTTACGCAATATCCGTCAAACGAAAATATTACGGTATACGGTGTTGCTCATCCTGGGTCAAGAGGAACATACAATGTTGGCGGCAAGGAAACAATGCTCAAAATATGGGAGAAAATAGCTGAAAAAGAGGGTTATAAAAAGTAAACTCGTTCTTGTAGCAATCTGATGGAGGTTGGCAATGGGTTATGTAGAATCGTCATACAGGAAAATAATGTGCAATTATGCCATGGAAAACATTGATGATAATAATATAGGCTATTCATTTGGTGTAACGGAAGATGGAGTTCCTTTTGATGCGGAAGCATGGCAGGATGAAGCTGGCAATCTGATGGTCACTTTTTATCTTCCAGAGCTTTTAGATGAAGAGGATTTTTCAGAGGATGATGCACCTAAGCCTGTAAGTGAGGATATGCAGGTTTTTCATAATCAGGAGCAATTTATTGGTGAGCAGGCACTAAGCGTCGGAATGGTAGAAAAGGGTGCAATGGAATCATGGGAGCTGCTTGCTAATTATGTAGATTTCCTGATCGAGTCAGATTTGGTAGAGTTCCAGACAGATATGTTGAATGGCTCAGGAATCTTTTTGACAGATATAATGGGTAATCCTGTGGTGGCTATCACAATAACTCTAATGATGAATGAAAATGTTGTGGCTGCAACTGATTTGGAGTTTATTCCCTTTAAAACAAACGATGATGACAAGAGAAGTAGGTTTAGGGTTATTAAATAGTGTTTGGCGGTGAGCAGTATGACATGGGAAGAATACTACGACAAATTCTATGATTGGGCTGAAAGTACACAAATAAAAAAGCTTTCTTCCGTGGAGAAGTATGGTTCTGCAGAAGAGGTCACAGAGATTATGATGGAGTTTGCCTTTGACCATGAGGATATAGTAAACCGCATGGCAAGAAAGGCAATTGAGCAGAAGATTGTATTTTCAGCGGAAAATATAAGGGATTTAACTAATTTCGTAGATCCTTCTTTACAGGCACGGCTTGCAATTCAGTCTGTAGGAAATTTTTCTAGAGATGATTTGGAACTGCTGGACGGATTTCTTGATGATGATGTGTTGGTAAAACTATACAGGAGTAAGGGCTTGAAAGTGCTTGAAATGCTGGATGATGGAGATTATGATAATTTACCATCAGTGAACATGGATGAAGTCATGGAAAGGGCAAAGCAACCTACTGGATTTTTCAGTAAACTTGCTATGGCATTCGGAATTGGAGCTGGAATACATCAGGGGCTTAGCACAGCTGGAGGAAAGAAAAATCTTAAGTTCCGTGTCGGTGATCACGTGCGAGTGAGATATCGAGGACAGGAAGGAACTATTATAGATATCAATGGAGATATGTATATGGTATCTTTGGCAGACGGTTCTCATGTAGATTCATTCTATGAGAATCAGTTGGAAAGGGCATGGTGATACGATGGGATTATTCTTTCGCAGTAGCAATTCAGACAGCGGAGATTATGATTTTGATAGATTGCGTAGGGACTTGGTTGATGAATACGGCATTCAGAGCGCAGCCTTTTCAGGAGGTTTAGGTTTCTTGGATATGTGTGATGCTGAAAATGCATCAAACGAGCAACTTATTGAAATGGCGAGAAAAGAAGGATTTAATCTCAATAAATATAAGAGATAAAGCACAGTAAGGGAGGATGAAATAGTTTTGACTACAGCAATTATTTATTACAGCAAACACCACGGAAATACAAAGAAGCTACTTGATGCAATATCATCAGTAGACTCAGAAGTGGAGCTTGTAGATGCAACAGAAAAGCATGAATTAGATCTGAGCAGATACGATAGGATAGGATTTGCCAGCGGAATATATTATGGTAAGTTTGCAGAGCAGGTATTGAATTTTGCAAAAGTGAATCTTCCTCTGGATAAGGATGTATTTTATATTGCCTCAGCAGGAAATCCGACCAAGAACTGCTTTAATTCCATTGCAGAGATAGCCAAGGAAAAGCACAGCAATGAGCTGGGAAGATACATTTGTCATGGATTTGATACTTTCGGGCCATTTAAACTGGTGGGCGGTATTCAAAAGGGGCACCCAACGGAGGAAGAGATTCAGGGAGCTGTAGAGTTCTATAAATATTTATAAAAACAAGGAAGCTAGGTGAAATTGTGGAGTCAGTAAGAGATATACATGATACACTTGGCAAAGAGGCTTTGGCATAATGAGTAAACACATAAAATTAGAGGCTATAAAAAAGTTGCCGCAACCAATGAATCTGATAAGAATGGTTCCTCAGGTTTTTGATTATCTTGATTCAGATTTGAAGAAAGAAGATTTGAGTAGCAGGCAACATTATGAGGTGTGATTGTTATGGATATATTAGCTGTAGGAATGGGAGGTTTTGTTGGGGCAGTTCTCAGATATATGATAGGTCTTGTTCCTGTTAGGGAGGCAACTATATTTCCAATAAAGACATTTATTATAAACGTAGTAGGTTGCCTAGCAATTGGAGTCATAGCAGTAGTTGCAGCAAAGAATCCCAATATAAACCCTAAATGGATATTGTTTTTGAAGGTTGGTATTTGTGGCGGATTTACAACGTTTTCAACATTTACCCTTGAAACAACTGACTTGATTAAGAGTGGTCATATGGGAATAGCTTTTCTGTATGCGGTGCTTAGTGTAGTTGTTGGAGTGGCTGTTATCTTTGGAGTAGAGTATGCAATCGGAAAGTAAGTGTTTTGGTTTGCTCTTGGGGTAGCAGTTGGATGTGTGTTAATCGGAGCTGGAACATTGTTGATGGTATTTAAATTATTACTGGAGTCACGAATGGAAAAAGTCATATCAAGATACGCTAAAATCTATGGGGATGAAATCAAGGCAGAGAGGTTTGAGAATGCGGACACTCTAATAGAGAGGTATATCAGCAGGCTGAAATCAATGTACTCGACCGATGATTTCAAGCAGAACAATGAAGCTTATCCAACAATGAATATAAAGCTTATTTATGCTGTGATTGCCATGTGCTTAGAATTAAAAGAGATAGGTTTGCAGGATCCTGAGATAATCAGTTTTTCAGATAGAGCATTTAGAAAGAGGAAGAAGGTTGTTGCTGTTATTGGCAAAGTAGCAAATCAGCTTCCAAATGCCTTTGAGCTTGCAAAAAAATGGAACATTGGCGACCATGAAAATAGAGTAAAGGATGGCAGTATCACCTATGATTACTTCACTGTCACTGATAACAAGGTAGAATACAAAATCTCTGGTTGTAAGTATGTTGATATATTCGAATCATACGGTATTCGTGGTCTTTGCAAGATCTTTTGTAACACAGATACACAGGCTTATTCAAAGATTCCAAAACATGTACAGTTTATAAGACATTCAGATTTGTCTGACGGAGATAGCTGCTGGGATGAGATTATTAAGAGGTAATGGTTTATATGGAAGCATTTGATGAACTTAAGGAAGTTGTAAAGAAACTTCGCGCACCTGATGGATGCCCTTGGGATAAAGAACAGACACATGGCAGCTTAAAGCCAGGTGTTGTGGAGGAAGCCGCAGAAGTAGTTTGCGGTATTAACATATATGAAAAGACAGGAAATGCTGAAAACCTGAAAGAAGAGCTTGGTGATTTGCTCTTGCAGGTAGTTATGCAGGCGCAGATTGCAGAGGAAGAAGGCATTTTCACTATGGATGATGTTGCTAAAGGCATTACTGAAAAGCTTATCCGCAGACATCCGCATGTATTTGGCGATGTAAAAGTTAGCGGCACAGAAGAGGTGCTGATGAACTGGGAAGAAATAAAGGCAAAGGAGAAGGAGGGCAAGGAAGACCCTAATCTTTATTTACCAGATGCCTTTGATGAAGCGCAGCAGCTTATTGATAAAGCTAGGGAAAGAAAGCGAATGAAAAACAAGGCTATTATAAAATAAGGGTAGTAATGCTATAAGTCGGTAGTGGGGGATTATATGCCATTTCAAATTATCAGAAATGATATTACGAAAGTAAAAGCAGATGCCATAGTTAATACAGCCAATCCAGAGGTTGCTATTGGTGATGGTGTGGATTCTGCCATATATAAAGCAGCTGGTAAAGACAAGCTTCTTGCCGAGCGTCAGAAGATTGGTCGGCTTGAGCCAGGCGAGGTTGCTATCACACCAGCATTTGATATGGACGCAAGTTATATCATCCACGCAAGTGGACCTTGGTGGCAGGGTGGCGACAAAGGCGAAGCTAAGCTTTTGAGACAGTGCTATGACAAGTCTTTGAAACTGGCTGCAGAGCACAAATGCCAATCAATTGCCTTCCCGCTGCTTGCTACAGGTACTTACGGATTCCCACAAAAACTTGGAATAGAGATTGCAGTTGAAGCCTTCACAAGATTTTTGGAAGAATACGAGATGGAGATATACCTTGTCGTATTTGGGAAAAAGTCTGTAAAGATTTCAGGCGAGCTGGGAGAAGAGGTTCATAGCTTCATTGACGATGATTATGTTTCGCTGGCTCTCAGTGATGAGTATTACTATGATGGTATCCCTGCAGATCTTGATGAGTCAGAGGATTTAGATGAGCTAATAGAAATATCCGAAGGTGAGCCTCAGATAAGAGGTAGCGAAAAGGGCATTAAGCCAAGCCTTTCAGCTCCTATGATGGCAGGCGCTTTAGCATCAGAAGCAATTTCCAAGAAAGTAGGCTCATTGGATGATGTTTTAAAGGGAATATATAAGGATTCCTTTGAAAAGCATTTACAGAAGATTATTAACAAGAAGGGCTTCAAAAACTCGGAAGTTTATGCGGCTGCCAATATATCAAAACAGTATTTTTCCAAGCTATTGAAAGGTCAGGTGAAGCCTTCAAAGGAAAAGGTGCTTGCACTAGCTGTAGGCTTGCAGCTTAACATGGATGAAACTATAGATTTTTTAAAGCTTGCTGGATATGCATTTTCTCCTATATCCCAGACTGATGCAGTGGTTGAGTACTTCATCGAGCATGAAGAGTATAACGTAATGAAAATTGATATTGTACTGTTTGATTATGGACTTGATCCGCTTTCAAATGGATGATTTTTAGGGTCGCCTCTCGGTTGACCCTTTTTCTTTTACTCCAAGGTATTATGTGATTAACAAATAAACAAAGCCTCGATGCAGAGAGGCACATAAGATGCCAGGAGGTAAAAGATTATGAGTAAAGGTTTAACAGAGATTATTTATATTTTGGATAGATCAGGTTCAATGGGAGGTCTTGAAGCAGATACAATCGGTGGTTTCAACTCTATGATGGATAAGCAGAAAAAAACAGGGGAGAAAGCCATTGTATCAACAGTGCTATTTGATGATGTGTGCGAAGTCATTCACGATAGAGTTCCGATTGAAAAGATTGAGAAGATGACTGACAAGCAGTATTACGTGAGAGGTTGCACTGCACTTCTTGATGCAGTAGGTGGAGCTATTCATCATATCGGTAATGTACACAAATATGCCAGAGAAGAGGACAGACCTGAGAAAACAATCGTAGTCATCACTACAGATGGAATGGAGAATGCAAGCTGCAAGTATTCCAGAGAAAAGATTGAGAAAATGGTTAAGCGTCAGCAAAAGAAGTACGGCTGGGAGTTCATTTTCATAGGTGCAAATATAGATGCTTATGCTGAGGCTCAAAAGTACGGAATCCGCAAGGACAGAGCTGTTAATTATGTTTGTGATGAAGTGGGGACAGCCAATGTTTACGCAGGTGTTTCTAAAGCAGTATGCTCAGTGATGATGGCAGAAACTTTGTGTGATGTTGAGGAGTGCCTTGATAATAGCGATTGGGATGGCGCTATCAACGCTGATTATCAGAAGCGTGGTAAGAAATCAGGAAGGAGATAATTGCTATGGCAGTAAAAGGAGCAGTTCTAGGAGATATCCTAGGATCTCAGTATGAATTTGACAGACCGAGGAATCTTGATTGGAAGAATGTGCCACTTATTAGCGATTTCCCATTGGGGTTTACCGATGATACCGTTATGACGCTGGCAATCAAGAAAGCCATTATTGAGAATGCAGATTTAATTGAGACAATGGTAACAGTAGGCAGGAAATATCCTTACTGCGGCTATGGAGGTAGATTTTTCGGCTGGATAAATGAAGATGATCATAGTCCTTATAATAGCTGGGGCAATGGCTCGGCTATGAGAACATCATTTATCGGTGAGCATTATGATGATTACGAAGAAATGCAGCGCATGGCAGAAAAGGCAGCTGCGGTATCGCATAATCATCCTGAAGGTATCAAGGGTGCGGTAATAACTTCTACTTGTATTTGGATGGCAAGGCATGGTAAGAGCAAGCAGGAAATTTATGATTACGTGCTGGAGCAGTACCCAAAGGATGAATATGAATACAGCATAGCCTATAGCCTCGATGAGATACGGCCTCGCTATAAATGGAATGAGAGCTGCCAAGGTTCTGTTCCAACAGCCATGAGATGCTTCTATGAAAGTACTGATTATGAGAGTTTCATGAGAAATATCTTTAGCCTTGAATGTGACAGTGATACTTTCGGAGCTATCGCTGGTGGAGTGGCAGAAGAGTTCTATGGTGGATTTGGAAATGTGGATGCTGAGGAGATATTAAAAAAGTACTTGGATGTAGAATTATTAAATATACTTATGAGATAATCGCAGATTTTTCAAATAAGTTTAATAGAATAGAAGAGTGTAGCTTGGCTTCTTGATGGGAGCCAGGCTATTTTATTGCCTTCTTTTACAAAGGAGGTGGTCGCCTATGATTGTCTGATGCTCACGAAAAAGGTGCTATCTATACCACGTAAAACGTGTATATGAAACTTTTTCCGTGACTATTGTATTTTTTCGTTGTGCATTAGAGTATACATGAGGTGAGGTATGTCTTATAGAAAAACTACTGTCAAAAATACAAAAGACCAGCGACCACAAGCCTTACAGGATGGTAAGTTAAATCAGGTTGTTGGAAACAATCTAAGAAAATTACAAGATGAATGTGATTGGACGAATGCCCAAATGGCAGAACTTCTTGGGATGACTGTTACTAACTATGACAGAATCAAGAAGGGCGAGCATGGACTTAATGCAGAAAAGCTATCAATACTTTATTACAGCTTAGGGGTAAACCTTAATCGTTTAGTTGGCAATGACAATTCATATGGATTAATTCGAAAACCAGATGATGCAGATGTAACAGAGTTTGACTTTTTAAATGGATTGGGCAATCTAATCATCGATATTCAAAGCACGGAGAATTATGAAGAGCGTGTTAGTAAGATTCTCCATGTGTACAATGAGTTTGGGAAGATGTTGTTTGGGCTTATGAAGCCTGAAAACAGACCAAGCGAATACAAATAGAGGGTAAATAGTGCTCGGAAAAGACTAAATAATTTCAGACATAATGATATAATCGAGCTGGAGATTATGGGAGACCATAATCTCCTCTTCTATAATAGTGGGGTATATTTCGAGAGGGGGAAAGAAATATGCGGAGGAATGAAGAATGGCAACGAAAGATTTTGACTGGATATCAGAAATGTGTCGGCAAGCAGGGTTAGACCCCAAAAGAGTAAAGGACTCGGGAGAATACTTGCTGGGGAGTTATTCAAAAGCAAGGCGTTCTAGAAGATTTAATGCATCAAATATAATTAGTAATGTCAAAGATGTTCCAGCGGAAAAGAGGAAAATTCGTAGGGAGTATCTTCTTTTAATGAAGGGTGCTACAAAGAAGGATCATAAAGAATTTGTATGGGAAGCATTGTCCGTAAATTGGATTGATGAAAAAATACAAATGATAATTGATGAGATTGCTGGCTATGAAGAGGTAGGTGAGGTATACAAGAACATTCTTGAGGAAACATATCTTAAAGAGAAGCTATTAAAGGGTGAGGCTCTTTATAGAGCTTGTGGAGTAGGACGCTCTTCTTATTTTACAAAAAGAGCAGAGGCTTGTACCTTGTTTGGTATTCTTACATATAGATATGCTAAACGTAGAGAAGATGAAGATGTTGCAACAGGAATAATTGATGCAACAGTAAGATTAGCATAATTATGGGATGTCGTGTCTTAGGATACGGCATCTTTTTTTAAATATTTAATTGTGTATTGACGAATATGAAATCATATTTTAAAATAATAATGAACCAACTAGGTAAGTATTATTTGAAATAATTATTTCAATAGAAGGGTATGGATGGTATGGAGAACGACTCTAGGAGAATGATTCATCCTGGGAAATACCTCAACAAAATGCTTGAACAAGAAGGGATGACTCAAAAAGAATTATCTATTCGAACAGGCATGACTGAAAAGCACATAAGTACAATAATTAATGGGAAAAAGAATATCTCGGCAAGTTTCGCAAAGAAACTTGAGTATGCTTTGCCAGAAACTATGACATATTGGATGGAGCTACAAGCAAAGTATGATAACGAGATGCTTGATTATGAGGAAAAACATGGTATTGATAAAGATGAGCTAAAAATTGTATCTGATTTAAAATCAATAACAGAATTTCTCCAAAAAATGAAGATAATAGAAATGGATTTAAACGAAGCTGACCTAGTCCTACAGTTGAGAAAATATATGAGGGTAAGTAGTTTAAAAGCCATTCCTGAAATAAGCTACAATGCGGCATATAGAGCGCAGGTAAATAATAATGTTAATGTTAATCCGTATATTTTATATGCCTGGAAGCGAATATGTGAGACTTATGTATCAGATATTAATATAACAAATAGTTTAGATGTTGATAAATTAAAGAAGAAGCTGTCCGAGATAAAAGAATTGATGTTTTTAGATATCAATGAAATTGAAAAAAGGCTCACAGCGATTCTCGCAGAATGTGGAATAGCATTTAAGATAGTACCTCATTTTAGAGGAGCACCAGTGCAAGGTTTCATAAGCAAACGAGAAGATGATAAATTGATGCTATGTATAACACTTAGACAAAAAAGGGCAGATAAGTTTTGGTTTACATTATTTCACGAATTTGGTCATATTATAAATGGTGATTCAGAATTAAGATTTGTTGATTTTGACTCAATTAAAAGTGAAGCCGAAGAACAGGCAGACCTATTTGCTGGTAATTGTCTAATAGACGCAGACGATTATAGAGCATTTTGGAATAATGATGATTTTTCATTATCTGCAATAAAAAGATTTTCTAGTACACAAAAAGTCAAGCCATATATTGTGATTGGAAGACTTCAGACAGAAGGAGAATTAGAATGGTCAGATTATTCTAATGAAATGGTATATTATGACTGGGCATAATCATTAATGATGATATGTAAATAAAAAAAGCATATGGATCAAAAAATGAACCAGATGCTTTCCTTATGAGTATGCTAAGATACTCCCTAGACAAGAACATTTTAGCATACTCGCGAGGAAAAGCGCAAGGTTTGTTTCAAGACCCATATGCACTGTAACTCGGGAGAAGTGCATAAACATAGTATTTCTTCCAAGGTGCAGCTAAACAAGCTGCATTTATTTGTTTCCATGAAAGGAGGAAATATTATGAAAAAGTTTGAAACCCGAACTAATGAACGTGGAGAACGAGAGAAAGTACCTAAAGATTTAGCAAAAAAATTCAATTTGAACTATTTAAAGCTTACTAACAAAACGTATTCTGTTGGTGAATATGATTTGCCAGAGGTGGTGTGTAATACTGAAGTATTTCCAGATTATATTGCTGGGTATTCAAACCCTGGCAATTATCATAAGACTCCGTATACTGCAGTAGGATACTTTCAATACGATGACACCTTCGATGGTATACATGGACTGTATAACGCTATATATTATAAAAATGAAAAACTTCTAAAGGAGTTCAAGAACAGATTTGCAGGAGTTAGATTCTTTATAGCACCAGATTATTCTGAATTTGGAGATATAGATACAATCGAGAACCTTTATAGGGTGAAAAAAGCAAGAATAGTTTCGCTGTGGTTAGCGTTAGAAATGGATGCAGTAGTCATCCCTAATATTACTTTTTCTAGAATAGAAGACATAGATTACTATTTAAAAGGACTGGAAAGATGTACTGTAGTTGCTTTTAGTACGATGTGTTATGTCGAGAATAAAATAGAGAAAGAGAACCTAGTAAAGGCTGTTAAGAAGACAGTAGATTATCTTGATTTAAAGGCAATAGTTGTATTTGATGTATGCGGTGACAATACAGTTGTTGACGAAATATTTGAGTATGCAAGAAATAAAGGAATAGAAATAATAGTTCCTCAAAATGTATTGAAAAGCCGTAATATCGCCAGAAAGAAGGTGGTATAATGCATGGCTCAAGTAGTGGACTAGCACATGGGACAAGTGGAGCACCACAAACAACATTAGAACAGCAGGAGTACTCAAATAAGGTACAACAGAGCGAAAAAGCAGCAAAAGCACATGCTGATTATGTTAAAAATGAACTTCCAAAGAGTTCTCCATTAAAAATTCCTGGAAATGCAACAATAAAAGAAGAGCAGAAGAACGGTTATCAGCAGATTAAGTATAATTGGGATCGCGGTGAATATAAGTATCAAAGCAGATGGCATACAAGGACACCAGGTGCACCTAAGAATCAAGGTGATACGTGGGTAGTTGAAAAGAGAAAGCCAGGTGTTGGTAATGGTAAGAATGCGCGCCCAGCGCAACGATATGTCTTAGTTGGAAAGCATAAGGATGGAAGTCCTAAATGGGTTGACAGGAAGAAATGGGATGCTGCAATACGTGCTCGTAGAAACGGTACAGCAACAAAAGAGCAAAAGGAGATGTTGGATAATGGCCACTGGAAAGCAAAATAATGATGAAAGATTTTATAAAGGCTACGAGGGCGAGCCAGAATTAGTGCTATCTTCAGGAGAAAAAACCTTACATATATGGGATGGTTATATGGAAGATATTTTTGGAAACCCTATACAAAGCGCAGAAGGATGGCATGGACTTACAAGAGATTATAATGAGTTTGTTGGTCCTTATGCGGATGATTGCATAGAATCTTTTATAGATTTAAAGGAATACATCACAGATGCAAAACTATATGTGAATAGAAAATTTGATTATGAGGAGTCTGCTGATGTTATAAATGCTATAGTTGAATTTTTAAATGATGCATTGGTTACGAATGCGGAAGTTACTATTAGTTTGAAATAAAAACAATTCAACTATAGTAAGTTTTCTTATGTATTTGCTGATGGATGTCGTGTCTTTGGATACGGCATCTTTTTTAATGGATTTTTCTTGGATTTTTGTTGGACTTTTGTTGGACTAATTTCGGACAAATCTCGGACTCCAGGCTATTTTGGTTATGCTAATCTGTAAAAGACAGTAGAAAAGCCAAAAATACAGGAGGGAGAAATGTCAGAAATAATGAAAATTATTGAGAATTATAGCAAGTCACCTGCAGATAAGAAGATTGAAGCTATACTGGATAACTATGCAATCTTTGATAGGATTATCGCTGGTATAGAAACAGATCTAATCTTAGATATCTGTGATGAGCGGGCATTTTGTCGACAAAAACGCCAAGTCGATACTGGAGTCAGAGTGCAAACATCTACTATTAGCGACATTCCCTTTAGCATTGTAGCTGAGAGGGATGAGGTTGAAAAAGCTGTAAAAGCTGGAGATTATTTCACTGCATTAAAGGGAATAGATAATCGTTCAGCTTATATTGTGCGTTTGAACACTATCGTCCAGCTTCGTGATGATTACAGTATTGTGAGTGGCAGAGTAGGATTTTTGCAGCCAGACGAATACAGGATTTATATGCAGTATTTAAAGAAAGTAAAACCGATTATGGATCTCGCTGATGATGCGGGGCTTTCTTATGAAGCTTATAAGACAAGAATCTATCGTTATCGTGGTGTTGTAAAGAAGCTATCTATGGATGTCATGTCTAATCGTCATGCTAATAGGCTGGCAGCATAAGTATTTTTGGAAATAGGATTTGAGGAATTATGGAAAAAGAAAGAACTGTTATTGAGAGAAAGTTTGTTAGGTACGTAACTGGAGCAGACCTATATGATATGAGCCAGAAATCATTTGAAAAACTTGCGAAAAATGCGAAAGCAACGCATAAAGTTGGAAAAATGGTTCTGGTGAATACTGTACTTGTAGATAAGTACTTGGAAACCTGTTGCAGAATAGTTGAGGACTAATACAGAGACCCTTGTAATGTTGTCAGACATAAATTATAATAGACACAGATGCAAGGAGGTATGTATTTTGGCAGAGAGTAAAAGACGTGTGGGTAGACCAGTAGAACCTAACCCAAAGCGTAGTCCAGTTACTATAAGATTGAATGAAGCTGAGTATTCTAGGCTAAAAGAGTATGCTGAACTGCATTCGATGACGATGACACAGGTTATTGCGGAAGGACTGAACTTAGTCTATTCCAAATAATCAAAAGGGTCTCTTTCTTATTTAAAGAAGGAGGCGGTTTTATGGCAAAGTCCAGAAAGGATAATAAAGGCAGAGTCTTACGAAAAGGTGAGAGCTACAGAGCAGACGAGAAAAGGTATCATTACACTTATGTAGATCCGAGAGGCACACGTAGATATATCTATTCAACTGATTTAGCAAAGCTTCGTGAAAGAGAAGCGGAGATAAAGCGCGATCAGATGGAGGGTATTGATAATTATGTGGCAGGACATATCACAGTCAATGAAGTTTTTGACAGATGTATGGCGGTTAAGACCACATTGCGTAGAACTACCAGAGCCAATTATGAAATGATGTACAACAAGCACGTCAGAAAAGGCTTTGGGGAGAGAACTCTAGGTAGTATCAAATTCTCAGATGTAAAGCTCTTTTACCAACAATTAGTCGATGAGGATGGAATACATCCAAACACAGTAGGAACAATTCATTGCTGTTTACATCCTGCGTTTGAAATGGCTGTACGAGATGATTTAATTAGGAAGAATCCTGCGGACGGAGTGTTCAGAGAAATCACGAGTGAGCTAGGGAAAAACAAGGGTGTAAGAAATGCTCTTACCATACCACAGCAACAAGCATTCATGAATTATATGGAAGGTCATGAGATTTATGATCACTGGTGGCCAGTATTTATGGTATTGCTTGGTACTGGATGCAGATGTGGTGAATTTATTGGTTTGCGCTGGGAAGATATTGATTTAGAAAAGCGTACAATCAATATTAATCATAGCTTGGTTAGAGTAAAGAGAGACCGTAATGATCCAGCAAGAAGACTTGGTGTATCTCTTCCTAAGACAGAAGCAGGTATTAGAATAATCCCTATGCTTGACCAAGTGGCTGAGGCATTTGAGCGTGTTCATTCCGAACAGGAAGTGACAGGTTTCAATGAGACAGTCATTGAAGGTATGGATGGATTCATTTTTAAGAATGCGAATGGTGATGTGCTTTGTGAGCAGAATATCAATTCGGCGATCAGACGTATTACAGAGTCTTATAATATGGAAGAAGAAGTAAAAGCAGCAAAGGAGAAGCGTGAGCCTCTTTTGTTACCACATTTTTCTTGCCACTACTTAAGGCATACGTTTTGTACAAGACTTTGCGAAAACGAATCGAATTTAAAGTTAATCCAGGATATCATGGGGCATAAGAATATCAAAACAACTATGGAGATATACGCTGAAGCCACCATGGATAAAAAACAGGAAGCAATGCAGAGCTTATCTGCTAGGTGGAAGGGATTCTAAGAAGAGGCCTTCCGCATATAAAAGGACATAAGATAATAAGGTGAGGACATATTAAGGACAACTTTTTTGTTACTAATAATACCCAATAATACCTTGATTATAATGGGAAGAAAAACGGATTATACCTGATAATAACCGATAAGGGGTTATAAGGGCGTTTGAAGTGATAAATTTTGCACTAATGCCATACGTACAGGATTAATTAGTACTTACAAGACCAGATTCGAAAGAGTCTGGTCTTTTTTATTTACCCTATTATTGAGTTCAGATAGACTCTAATATGGAGAGGTAGGTAATCTATAAAGACCATAATAATGATGTCTTTGATGATCAATATTACAAGGAAATGATTATCGAATATTTAAAGCAGTGGAAAAAGTCAATAGTATTTATAAATTATAATAGACAGAACGCTTGAAATTAAAATAAATAATGATAATATTAAAAAAGAACGGACTCGACCCACTGCTGGATAGCTGAGGGCCCAGAGTCCTTTTCTTTTATAAAATGGATGAATAACACTATGAAAAAGAAACTAACATTACTTATCCTCACATGTCTTATATTCCAAGCCTGCGGTATAAAAGAATCAGCACTTGAAGAAACACAGATCCAGCAGGAGGAAGATGTTCCAAAGGCTCAGTTGGCGGAAGCTGTAGTTGAAGACAGCGGTGCCTATGATTTCACCTTGTGTTTTGCTGGCGATATCAATTTTGATGAAAACTGGGCTACAACACAGTACCTTAATACCTGTGAAAACGGAATAAAAGATTGTATCTCGCCAGAGTTGATAAATACCATGCAGCAGGCGGATATAATGTGGATAAACAATGAGTTCACCTACAGTGATCGTGGACAACCATTGCCTGGAAAGGCCTACACATTCAGGGCAAATCCAGATAGGGTGAAGAATTTGAAACTGCTTGGAGTAGATATAGTTGGTCTTGCAAATAATCATGTATATGATTACGGAAAAGAAGCTTTGCTTGATACTATGGATACCTTAGATAAGGCAGAAATACCTTTTGTAGGCGCAGGTCATAACCTAAATGAAGCCAGTGAACCTGTTTATATGGAAATTCAGGGCAAGACTATAGCTTTTGTAGCAGCTTCAAGGGCTGAGAAAAATAAGATGACACCACAGGCAACTGATACAGAGCCAGGTATACTTAGGTGCTATGACACCACTGTTTTTGATGAGGAGATTAAAGAAGCAGATGCAAATGCTGATATTGTGGTGGCATTGCCTCATTGGGGCACAGAATATTCTACAGAGTTAGAAACTGTTCAGCCTCAAACAGCCCACGAATACATAGATGCAGGTGCAGATGCAATAATCGGC
>JAGBJE010000004.1 GCA_017934625.1 Pseudobutyrivibrio sp.
AGATGGTGCAACACCAGAGCTCAAACACATAAGTCCTGTTGCAGTACAAAGTAAGATTGTATCAATGTAAACGGATACTGTCTGTACCAATCCCTGCTTTACAGGATGAGTAACATTTGCTGATGCCGAAGCATTTGGAGCTGAACCTACACCTGCTTCGTTTGAATACAATCCTCTTTTGATTCCGTAGATTAGGCACGAACCTGCAACTCCACCGAATATTGATTTAAAATCAAATGCATTCTTAAAGATTACTGCAAACATCGCTGGCACATTAGTAATGTTTACAAGAATAACTATAATTGCAACTACCACGTAGGCGATTCCCATAAATGGGACTAATACCTCTGTCAGCTTAATAATCCTTTTGCCTCCGCTTAAGATGCAAAATCCTACAAGAGCCGCAATTATTGCTCCTACAATGATTGGTGTAAGCTTTGGATCATAAAAGCTATACGCAGCAAATGAAGACTGCAAATTATATGAGCAGAGCAAATTGAATCCAAATGCATAAGTAGAAATCAAAAAGATGCAAAACAGCACAGATAACCATGGTGCATGAAGCGCCTTTTCTATATAGTAAGCAGGACCACCATAGCAGCTGCCATCATCTTCCTTCTGTTTATAAATCTGCGCTAGTGTACTTTCTACAAAAGCACTGGCTGCGCCGATGATACACATAATCCACATCCAAAACATAGCGCCAGGGCCACCAATGCAAATAGCAGTAGATACACCTACGATATTTCCTGTTCCAACTCGCGATGCTGTGGACACCATCAGCGCCTGAAAGGATGATACATGAGCCTTGTCCTCTGGCTTTTCCATAACCAGCCTGCAGGCTTCTCTAAAAAGTCTAATCTGTACAAATCTGGTTCTAAATGTGAAATATAATCCTGCGACACCCATAACAATTATGAGGATAGGATAATACATCACATCATCAATCTTTGTAAGTAAATCTAATAACATAAATAACTCCATTCTAAATATATAGATTTTTGTTTTTCATCAGAAAAACAGAAATCGTAAATACCAATAAAGCAGATTTATCTGTTTTATTGTCCTGCGAAGCAGGATTCTTGCTGACAATTTCATTGTTTTGTCAGCAAGAAGTCATACTGAGCTATTATATATGGATTTTACGATTTGCGCAAACCATAGCACAAAAAGGGGAGTTTATTTAATCTCTCTCCAAAATAAAAAAATCCCATGTAAGATTTTATAACCTTACATGGGAATTTTTATGTTTCCACTATGTTGAAAATTACATTCTAAATTAATAAATGTAGATTTGGATTCTCTATGCCATCAGCATGCGGAACATTTCAATAACCTGCTCCTTTGTAGCCTCTCTAGGATTTCCTGGATAGCAAGCATCATTAAGAGCATCTGTTGCAAGCTGGTCCAAATCTTCTTCCTTGATCTTATCAAGAGTTTTTGGAATTCCTACATCTTCGGAAAGCTTCTTAACCGCTGCAATAGCTGCATCACGGTACTCGTCCTGTGACATATTATCAACGCCCTCTACTCCCATAGCTCTAGCAACTTCGCGGAGTCTCTCGCCTGTATACTCACGGTTAAACTCCATAGAGATTGGAAGGAACATAGCACATGCAACACCGTGTGGTGTATCGTAATGTGCTGAAAGTGTGTGAGCCATTGCATGGTCAATTCCAAGCCCTACATTTGAGAAGCCCATACCTGCAATATACTGGCCAAGAGCCATTCCCTCACGGCCTTCCTTTTTGTTTTCAACAGCATCACGAAGATTCTTTGAAATAAGACGGATAGCCTCAAGGTGGAACATATCTGTCATCTCCCAAGCTGCCTTTGTTGTATATCCTTCAATTGCATGTGTTAAAGCATCCATACCAGTTGCTGCTGTAAGACCCTTTGGCATTGATGACATCATCTCAGGGTCAACTACTGCAACGATAGGCATATCATGTGTATCGACACATACAAACTTTCTTTCCTTTTCTACATCAGTGATTACATAATTAATTGTAACCTCTGCTGCTGTACCAGCTGTTGTTGGAACTGCAATGATAGGTACACATGGATTCTTTGTTGGTGCAACACCTTCAAGTGAACGAACATCTGCAAACTCTGGGTTTGTGATGATGATACCAATTGCCTTTGATGTGTCCATAGAAGAACCACCACCGATTGCTACGATGCAGTCAGCACCAGACTTCTTGAAAGCCTCTACACCATTCTTTACGTTTTCGATTGTTGGATTAGGCTTAATATCTGAATAAACTTCATAAGGAATATTTGCCTTATCAAGCAAATCTGTAACCTTTCCTGTTACGCCAAATTTAATAAGGTCAGGATCAGAAGCTACAAAAGCTTTCTTAAAACCATGAGCCTTAATCTCATTTACTACTTCTTGGATTGCTCCAGCACCATGATAAGATGTTGGGTTAAGAGAAATTCTGTTTGCCATTATTCTACACTCCTTTTTTGATTTTACTTTGTGTTAAAAAATTAACACACCCTACGATTTATATTTTATCATCATAGAGTGTGTCAATATAAGTTACAGATATTCGTATGTGTAACATTTTTATAAAATTCACAAATAGCTAAAATAAAGGATTTTTAAACCAAATCAATTTCTTTAAACAGCTTGTGTAACATATCTGGCATTGCATCTATCATCAAATCAGCCAGCTCTTCCTCAGACTCCTTCATACCTTTCATGAGCCACTGTACAGTCATATAAATAGAAGCTTGGCAGTACATCTCCAGCAGCTTTCTCATGTGCTTATCAAGATTCTCACCAGTCTTTTTTCTGATTAAGTCACAATAAAACTCATAAATCATGATAAAGTCATGATCCTTTAAATTGTTCTGGTCGTCCCCTTTAAAACCTGCAGTAAAGAATAATCGTTCCTGCTTTATATATGCAAACTTTTTTATAAGTCCCTCTCGAATAGTTTCTCCTTGGCCCATCTCCTTAAAGGACTGTTCCAGAAGCCTGTCAAAGTACCAATTTATAAGATCGTACTTGTCAATAAAATTACGATAGAAACTTTGTCTGGAAACTCCACATACATCTACTATCTGCTTAACTGTAATGTTTTCAACTGATGTTGTTTTCATGCAGGTTTTCATAGCTTCTGCCAGCTTGTATTTGATGTCTGATTTCATTTACACTCAATCCTATCCCTATTCCTTTTACATTATTCATTATACCACTTTATTTTAATTAGGAGGTTAATCAAACTGAACGGAAGCTTTCCACTAGGATTTATCTATTACAAAGGACTACCACTCTTCCATTTCTTGTTCTTAGTAAACCATCTATAGTAATATGTTGCAAATAAAGCCAGCAATACAATTAATACACATAAGAGGATTTTTTCTATAGTGTACATATGAGGTTTATAAAGCTCAGGTGCATCAGAATTTGCAATCATATAAAGTATATTCTTAGTAGCCTGACGCATGGCCTGCTGACCTGAGACTGAATTAACAAGTTCATCAGATAACGGATTAAGAAGTCCATAGCTAAGCTGGAAATCATTTCCTGCAAGGGTTGCCCTATTTATATCCTCTGTTGTACAAGCCATTACACAGTCTGTTATGACAGCTCCCTTAAAGCCCCATTCATCGCGCAAAACTGTCTTGAGAAGTGCTGCGCTTTCTGCTGTTGGAGTTGTTCCAATTCTATTGAAGGATGACATGATGCCTGTTGCTCCACCCATTTTGATTGCAACTTCAAATCCCTTTAGATAGACTTCACGCATCGCCTGTTCATTAAGCCATGTTAACAATCCACCGTGGTCACGGTTTGTTTCCTGGTCATTCACTGCAAAATGTTTAAAGTAGCAATAGGTTCCAGCTTCCTTTATTCCAGTCATCTCGTTTCCAGCCATGATTCCTGAAAGATAACCATCTTCAGAATAATACTCATAATTTCTGCCTGAGAAAGGACTTCTGTGAATATTTGCTGCAGGGCCATATATTCCTGCCACACCATAAACCTTTGCTTCATTTCCATAAACTACACCCTTTTCATAAGCAAGCTCGCCATTCCAAGTAGCGGCAAGCATGGCCTGATTGGTATACATATTTCCTTTTATACCAGCAAATGTTTTGGCCATTAAATTGTTAATACCATTTGGGCCATCGCATTCAAGATACTTAGCTTTTCCAATACTCTTTATAGCTACAGTCTGCCATCCACCAGACTCAATCAGCAGCTTCATTTCATCCTTTGATATTTGATCCAGCAAATCCTCCCACTTGCTATCATCATAATCAACATCTTTCATATCAGTAAGCTTAAGTCCATTTTTCTTTGTAGACCAGTCTGCTGCAGTTGTGTCCTCTAATTCTACACTATCATCTGTAAGTCTAGCTACAACATCTTCCGATGCTTCTTCCGATGCAGGCAATGATTCTTTAGGCATTGTACCTTCCCAATCTGCTCTTGACAGATATGTAATATCTTCCCCATTTGAAACATCATCAAACTGGTTTGTAGCAGTGATTAAGTCTGAATCACGTTTTCCATCATTTGAATCATTATATATTTTTTCTGCATCAATTGTGATCGTTTCTTCTGCAATAACATTATGAGAATCATTCTGAAGTCTTATGCCATAATCACCAGCTTCAAGTACATAAGCTCCTCCCTTAGCTTTGATTCCCGTGTAGTCGTATGATGCCATATCCTCGGCTTTAAATGACACCTTTACCTTAGTGCTTTCACCAGGCTTAAGTTCCTCAGTCTTTGCAAATCCACCAAGAACAACTTCGCTCTTTTCGATTCCACCTTCTGTATATGGAGCCTTATAATAGATTTCAACTACATCCTTACCAGCTTTATCACCTGTATTTTTAACAGTTACATTAGCAGTAATAGTATCTCCATCAAATGAAACACCATCCAGTGTCTTTTCAAAGGTGGTATAGCTTAGACCATAACCAAATGGATATTGAACTGTAGCGTCATAATCTATAAATCCATCAGCCCCTGCTGTTTCGTAAAAACGATATCCAACATAGATACCCTCTATATATTTTACATAGTGATAAGGATCTTCTCCTGTAATTGCATCACCTGTACCTGCGGCTCCAGCATTATTCGAATAAGATACATTTGTATAATCATATCCTCCATGGCTGTAATATGTAGGGTTTGATTCCATTTCATAAGCAAATGTATCAACTGTTTTAGCAGAAGGATTTGTTGTACCGTTAAGAATATTTCCAAGGGCTACTGTTCCAACTGAACCAAAGCATCCACACCAAAGAGCAGCATCTACATTTTCATCATTAAGGAAGCCTAACTCCATTGCATTGGTAGAATTAATAACAACTACAACAGTGCCAAAATTTTGTTCAATCATATTAAGCATGCTTTCCTCGGCTGAATTAAGCTCTAAGTAATGCTTTCCACTTTCACCACCATAATAATCAGCCATGTCCTTTGGAAGATCATCACCTTCACCACCAACACGTGATATAACATATATAGCAACATCAGAGAAACGCTTAGCATTATCAATTAATCCTGAAATCTCATCAGCATTGTTTTCGTACAAACCAAAATCAGTTCCTACAAGACCCATGTTTTGAGCTTCTTTTGAATTTTCCTGATAAAATGAAATCAGCTCATTATTAAGCTCAAAGCCAGCGTCCTTTAGTCCATCATAAAGGCTAGTATAATTAGTGCCTCCTGCACCAGAGCCTGTTCCACCAAATGTTGAATAATATCCTCCTCTTCCGAAAACATTTATTTTAGTTTCATTTGTAAGTGGCAATACATTATTCTTATTCTCCAATAGGATTATTCCTTCACTTGCCTCCTGAAGGGTAATATCCTTTGCCTTTGCTTCTATTTCTTCGTAATCTGAACCTGTTGGTTCCTTTGCAAATACTACATTGTCTACTACTCCAAAATATCCCTTAAGGGAAAATAGTACGGCATTACATACTAAGCATATTAACAATAAAAATGAAACTATAACAAAACCTACTTTGCCGGGTTTCTTGATAGTTTTACCATCAACTACTCTTAGCTTTGCCTTTCTTTTTTCTTCTCTTGTCATATGAACCTCCTCATGTATTATCATTCCCCACCCTATGGGCATTTCGTTTTCTGATTCTAATGTAACATGTTTTAGTATGAAAAAAAGCGATTTGGCAATTGTGGTTTTTACTTTGGCAGATTTGGTCTTTAGAATATAGCCATCTATGAAATATCTTTGATATAATTACATTTAAGGAGGCGGATTATGAATATTGCTATTGTAGATGATAATTTAAATGATAGAAAAATGATTCTAGATTACCTTTCCCAATTTTTCATTGAATCTGGGGAGGATTATACTACCAGTACTTTTGTAGATGGTGTTTCTTTTTTAAAAGACTATTCATTTTCATACGATTTCATAATATTTGATATAGACATGCCTCAAATGAGTGGCATTGATACTGCTAAAGAATTGCGCAAAAAAGATTCAAATGTAACTATCATGTTTGTTACCAACATGCCACAATATGCCTTAGAAGGTTATTCTGTTGAAGCAGTGGACTATGTTCTTAAGCCTCTGTCCTATCCAGATTTTCGTCTTAAAATGAAAAAGGCAACCAGATATATTCTGCGTAACTCAGTAAAAAAGGTAACCATAAATACCACAGATGAAGGCTTAATTACAGTAGACTCCTCAGACATATATTATGTAGAATCCAAGCTTCACTATATTTATTATCACACCAAAAAAGGCATATATAAAATGCGTGCAAAGCTCACCGAAGTAGAAGACATTTTACTTCCCTATCATTTTGCCAGAAGCGGCGGCAGCTTTTTAATAAATCTTGCTTATCTTGAAAAAATAGATGGCAACGAAATTGTTATCGCAGGAGAAACTTTACCTTTGTCTCGTAGAATGAAAGCCTCACTTATGAGTGCATTCACCAAATACATGGGAGGTATCTAAATGATATCATTTTCAGTTTATGCATTTGAAGAGATGCGACTGCCAATGGAACTTTTAGCAGCGATGCTTATATTCTTGTACCCTTTTGCAGATAAGAAGCCACATTTTATACCAAAAGCAATCGTTGGATATATAGTGCCAACATTACTTTCGCTATTATATTTTGTTATTTTTGGAATAAATAAGGAAACCCCTAGACTGCAAATTCTAATTGTATTTTGGTATTTACTATTTGCATTAATCGCTCCACTATATGGCCGCCTATGTTTCTACATCTCTATAAGTGATGCTTTTTTATTTGGCGGTTTGTCCTTTGCATTGCAAAATTTCGTTTACAATATTTTTCACGTATATATAGCAACCAAATTGTTTCCGTATATACGAAGTACATTGATTGTATATATTATTTGCACTGCCATTTTTACATGTATCATCTACTATATTGTATACAAATTGTATCGCTCAGTTCTAAGAACTAATAATGGAATTATTCTAGAAGATAATTTCAAAAACATATTTACTTATTCAATCATAAATATTTTAATCTACTCAAGTTTGATTTATTATCAGGCTGTTCTTAAACATGGCTATTCTGTATTTGACCAATATGCCTGGTCAACTGGAGCTTTTATAAGCTTACTTATTTTACTTGTGCAGTACAATGCAATTAGCTCAATGATTTACTCTGAAAAAACACAAATAATGGAAAATATGATTAGAAACAGCGAGCACTATTATGAGCTTTCAAAGGAACACATTGCCATTATAAATAGAAAATGTCATGATCTTAAACACCAACTGAAGGTGCTTAGAACTGTAAGTGAAGATGAAAGGGATGCCTATATCTCAGAGGCAGAAAAAAGCATCATATTTTATCAGGATTTGATATACACAGATAATGAGGCTCTAAATACCATATTAGCGGAAAAAGGTCTTTTCTGCCGTGAAAAAGGAATCGATTTTAATTGCTCAGTTGATAATGTTGATTTATCTTTTATTCGCGTATCCGATTTATATGCTTTACTCGGAAATGCTATTGATAATGCAATCGAATATACAACTAAACAGACTGATGAAAAGTTGCGTTCCATCAGTCTGAGAATAAATAAAAATAATGATTTTGTTGGTATCCAGATATCAAATCCTTTATCTTACGAAGACAATAATAAGCTATCTAATATAGATGGTAGGGATATAATTACAACTAAATCTGACAAGCTCAATCACGGTTTCGGCCTAAAAAGCATTGAATATCTTTCCCAAAAATATAATGGAAATATGGAATACTTTGCCTATGATGGAGTGTTTACTTTGCAGATTATATTCCTATTACCAGACATAACAATAACCTAAGCTCCTTCAGCCCTGCAACTTCAAACCGATAGCACATTCTTTAGGAGCATCCACTCCATTAATCCTCTCATCATAAAAAATACGCATTTATATATTATTATGAAAGTGTGTAGTCTATTATTTATGAGGGATTACTATGACAAAAAGAAGAGGTCTAAAGAAAAAACTGATAAGCTTATATGTATTACTGGTTATATCAGTGTCCATATTGACTGGAATTAGTTCTTACACCATTCAGATGAGCGTGTACATGACTCAATCTGAGGAAAAATTACAAAACACTGTGGCCTACTTAGCTGATGTCCTTGCTGAGCAGGGCGATGAATTCATTGCATTTCAGGAATTATTCTTAGAAGTATCCGATAATGTATATGTTCCTATGGATTATGACGGTGACTATATTGACGCCAAAAATGAATTCTACGATAAATTCAGCACGGAATATCCTGGTAAAGTTATTGGAAAAGATGTAGATTACTCAGATTTATCCGAAGAATTAAAAGTATTATTTGTGACTTACAAACACAAATATCTGTATCATATTTTCCAATCTATATCAAAAAAATATGACATAATATATACTTACTACATGGTCCCTGCTGGCGACTACTATATGTATTATATACTTGATCCTGTACCTAGCTCCCAGGTAATAGATGGTACAGAGTACATGATATTAAATGACAAAGTGCCTGAACCTATCGAAGAACACGAGCATATGTGGGCTGCATGGGACACTGGAGAGTTTACCCCAGGCTTCGACGAATATGATAACCAGTATGGTAAAACCTATGCCTGCTACTATCCTCTGTGGGTGGATGGCAAAAAGATGGGTGTTGTTGGTGCCGATATTGAGATCGCCACTATTAATAAAATTATCGTAGGAAATACTATACAACAGATTTTATACATGGCCCTCCTTGTCAGTGTCTTCGGCGGACTATTAACATTTTTACTTCACAAATTCTATATTGAACGTTTGCTGAAACTTGAAAAGGCCATTGAAGATTTTGCCCTTACTAAGGATTTATCAATTGCTAAAAAGATAAAAAATGAGATAAATGGCAATGATGAAATACATGATTTAGCTAATGAAACTTCAAACATGATAGAATCTATTTGTGAATATGTAGATAGCCTTTCAGAGGCTAACGAAAAGATTAGATTCGCCAATGAGCTTGCTAATAAAGATACTTTAACCGGCATTAGAAACAAAACCGCATACGACAATGAAGTACAAAAGATAGAATTCCAAATTGCCCAAGAGAATTTCGATAAATTTGGAATCGCCATGGTAGATTTAAACTACCTAAAGCTTATCAATGATAACTTCGGTCATGACAAAGGTAACATTGCAATTAAAAAGATATGTAATATTGTCTGCGTAACATTTAAACACTCTCCTGTCTTTAGGATTGGCGGTGATGAATTTGTTGTTATTCTTGAGAATGAAGATTACGACAACATCCATACCCTAATTAAACAGTTTAGAGACACCCTTAATGATATATCAATGGATGAAACTTTAGAACCATGGGAAAAGGTATCCGCTGCCATTGGATGGACCATGTTTGACAAGCAAACAGACTTGGGCGTACAAAACGTATTTAAACGAGCCGACAATCTTATGTACGAAGATAAAAAGAATATGAAAGCAACTAGAAATTAAGTTAGTAAAGGGGCTGCAACCGCAGCCCCTTAAATCTATTATGTCTCAATTACTTTTTGACATGTGCAGTGACAAAATCACTGGAAAAGACTGACTAAATATCAGACATTAATATGTTTCTAAATTCTTTTAGCCCTGCCACTTCACCTGCTGCCACCATCTGTGCACCGATGTTACCAAGGGCTGTGGCCTCGGAAGGACCTGCAATTACTGTCTTTCCGATGGTTTCAGCTGTGAGCTTATTCAAATAACCAGCCTTTGAGCCACCACCAACCACATTGATAGTATCAAAGTGCTTACCTGTGATAGACTCAACCTCTTTGCAGGCCTTTCTGTAGCAGATTGCAAGGGATTGATAAATGACCTTTGCCAGCTCTCCTGGTGTTTCAGGAATCTTTTGTCCTTGATTTTTACAGTAATCCTTTACTGCATTAATCATAGAAGCAGGTGCCAAGAAAACTTCAGCATTTGCATCCACTATAGAATCTATATCTGCTTCCTCTGCCAAATTACAAAGTTCGGCAAAAGTATACTCCTGCCCTGCTGCAATCAGCTCATTTCTTACAGACTGAATCATCCAAAGTCCCATGATGTTTTTAAGGAAACGGAATCTACCATCATATCCACCTTCATTTGTGAAATTGGCTTCCATAGCTTCCTTGGTACAAATTGCTTGCATATTTTCACTGCCAAGAAGTGACCATGTTCCTGATGAAATATAAAGTACATTATCGGATGTGTTTGGAACTGCAAATACAGCTGAGGCGGTGTCATGAGTTGGTGGAAGTACAACTTTGCAGTCGAATCCTACTTCTGCCTTAACTTCATCGGAAAATCCGCCAATGGATGTGCCAGGCTGCTTAATCTCACCAAATAAGTCCTTATTAAACCCAAGCATCTCAATAAGCTCGTAGTCCCACTCCTTAGTATCAGGATTGAGAAGCTGAGTTGTAGAGCAATTGGTATACTCGTTTGACTTAACACCTGTTAGCAAATAGTGGAGATAATCTGGCACCATTAAAAAGCTTTTTGCTTCACCCAAATATCCATCCCTTTTGTCTGCCATAAGCTGATAAATTGTGTTAAAGATAGCTTTTTGAATACCTGTGCGCTCATAAAGCTTATCCTGAGGAATGATTTTATAAACCTCTTCGTCCATTCCTGTAGTTCTGCTGTCACGATATCCAAAGCATGGTCGAACCACATTATCATTTTCATCTAATAGAACATAGTCTACAGCCCATGTATCAATTCCCATTGAAACAGGGATTTTTCCAAGCTCTTTGCATTTCTTTAAGCCAATAATTATCTGTCTAAAGAGCTCATCTATATCCCATCTCTTATGGCCATCAATCTCTACCATTCCATTAGAGAAGCGATGTATTTCCTCTAAAATCACCTTGCCATCTTCAAGATGAGCAAGCATATGCCTACCCGAAGATGCCCCAATATCTACTGCTAAATAATAATTTACCATTATCTTTCTCCAATAATATCGCTCTTCTTTTCGTATAAGCACTCTTCATTAATCTGAACACCAAAAGGTGCATTAAGTGCTCTGAACTCATCTGGCTGGATTGTCTGGCGCTTCTTGTTTGTCATAGAAAGAACCTTTACAAGTACCTCTGCTGCCTTCTCCACTGTATGCATAAGACCAAATGCAATGTCAAAGTCAGTACCACAAACGAACATTCCATGATGAGCCCATACAGCTACATCCTTTGTAGTCATGATTTCAGATGTTGCAACTGCAATGTCTCTTCCACCTGGAACCATCCAAGGCACTACGCCGATTCCCTGTGAAAATACGATTGGACACTCTGTAGCCATCTCCCAGATTTCTCTTGTGAAAATTTCATCTTCAAGCGGAAGCACATATGTAAGGGCAATAACATTTGTTGGATGACAGTGATATACAACGCGAATCTCAGCATCTCTCTTCTTGCAAACCTCAAGGTTCATAAGGTGAGATGGAAGCTCTGATGTTGGTCTACCACCATTTACAAATCCCCATACGATTCTGTATTTGCTACCAGTCTCATCCACTTCAATGATTCCGATAGAATCAGTTGGATCGATAACTACATTTCTGAAATACTTTCCAGAGCCTGTTACAAGGAAATACTCTCCTGCCAAATCAGCAACAGTTGTTCCGATTTCTCTCCACTCGCCTGCTACAAACTCTTCCTTTACACTATCTACTTCCTCAGGCTTAATTCTATAAGAAAGATTTCCACCATTACGCTCATGCCAGCCCTGCTCCCAGCCGTCATTTGCCATTCTCATAAAACCTTCTACAAACTTTGCTTCTAAAACCTTCATCTTTTTAAAACTCCTTTATCTAACTACTACTTCAACTGGTACATTAAATACCTTTGCAACTTTTTTGATTGTCTCTATATGGTGTCCAACTGCTGCACCAAAATGATGTGTAGGACCTGTCTCGCTCCATCTTGTTACAAATTCTGCAGCGCTGCAGCTGAATCTTGTACGCATCATAGTGTCACCGTTCTGAAGAATCTTTCCTTCCTCGTTAACACCCTCAGCAACCACGAATTTGAAGTGGCCTTCTCCATCCTGTGTGATACCAAGGTAAGTGATAGGTCCTGTAGGTGGATAAAACTGTGTAAGATACCCGCCTCCAGCTTTTCCGTGGAACACATCCATCATCTTCATAGTTGGTTTCTTTGCCTGAGAGATGGCTGCATCACCAGAACCAGAATGGCCTATAAGTGTAACATCATCGTTAAAATCTATAGTGTACATTTCAGCCAACTGGCCTGTTCCAGAGATAGTCTTTAAAATACTCATTGCCATTGCAACCTTCATATCTCCTTCAACAGCACAAGCAGTTCCCTGCTTTATCAACATAGAGAAGGCTGGAATAAGAAGACTATCCACCTTGCCGGCAATTCCCTTTGCAAATCCATCGTAGTGAGATGCTATAAGGCCAAGTTTTTCATCCTTAACCCACTGTTCAAATGCAACAACATACTTTGCCATTTCCCATACTTTTTCCACATCACCGCCACCAACGATATCGAATGTATCAAGAATATCCTCGGCTTTAGCCTTGATAACAGACTCATCTGTAATATCATCTGCAATAGCCCAAATCTTTTCCCAGTCAAACTGCTTTGTATAAAGTCCCATTCGTCTGTATAGATTTGACTCATCGATATATAAATCCATCATTCCTGGATATGGTCGTCCAATCTGGGCAATATTTGTATCTCTAAATCTGCGACGGCAATTGGCAGCCAAGCACCACTCACCTATTTCTCTTGCAACATTTTCATCGCCACCTTCAACCACACCTGTGATTACGGCGCTGCGCTTTCCATAGCGATTAAGATCTGCCACCATTTCACCAACTGCACCGCAGGCATAAGCTTCACCAAGCCACTCTGCTGTGCCAGCTGTATCGTAATCAAGTGCCTTAAGTTTCTGCACATTTACAAGGACTACAGGAACATCCAAATCCTTTACTGCTGGTAGCATGTTGTAGCTTGTCGCATATGTGAGAAGTTGCATGAATACTAAATCAACATCTGCCGCTCTAAACTTATCTCCAGCTGCCTGAGATTGCTCCTTAGTTGTAACTACGCCACCATCGATTATTTCTACAGTGTCCGGAATTGACTTTTTAAAATCCTCAAACTGCTTATCAAATTCTGGTACCAACGATGGAAACTGTGGTAAATATGCGCCAAGGGCAATTGAAAACACACCCACTCTTGCTTTTGTTTCTACTAACATTTCATCCTCCTTTTAACACCTCATCCGTCAGCTATGCTGACACCTTCCCCTCAAGGGGAAGGCTCAGTAAGGAACTTTATTTGCTCTTTGTTTAAGCCTATAATATAATGAATTCATCAATGTAACTAGAACAGTATATTTTATATTTTGGAACCTTATTTGACATTATGAGAAATGATATTTATGAACTTCTAAACCGAATAACAGATGAGGAAAAAATGATTCTTGAAGGGGATGCCAGCATCAGAAAAGAGCTGTATACCTCTGAAGATGAATTTGTTATAGATTCTGGAAAGCTTCTGGCCCAGGGCAAGCTAATCGATATTCGTCCTCATACCAGATTTGCATATTTCCCTACTCACAGACACAACTATATCGAAATGGTTTGTATGCTAAAGGGGCATCTTACCACCCACTTCATAGATGGTGAAACTTTAACATTGCAGGAAGGGGATATTTTGCTTTTAAACAGACATGCAAGACACGATATCGAGCCTTGTGGAAAAGATGATATTGCAATTAACTTTATTATCCTGCCCGAATTCTTTTCGCGCACTCAAGTTTTCTATGATAGGAACGATATTTTAAGGGATTTTATAGTAACATCTCTTTCTGACAAAAAGTATTACAACGATTATCTGCTTTACCACGCCTCTGGAATCCTAACAGTTGAAAACCTGATTGAGAACTTAATCTGGACTCTTACATATCACAAAAATGATATGAACACCATTGCCATGTCCACCATGGATTTGCTTCTAATGAATCTTTGTACTCTCTCATCAGATACTTTGACTGACATGAGTCGTGGTAGTAACTCTTTAACGATCCAGGCCCTTGAATATATTGACACGCACTTTGATAGCGGAACATTAGATGAACTGGCTCAGCTAACAGGCTATTCAACAGCTTACCTTAGCCGCCTTTTGAAGCAAAACACAGGCTTGAATTTCAAACAGCTTTTACAACAACGTCGTCTCCAAGAAGCCGCCTACTTACTAGAAAACACTACTCTTACCACAGAAAAAATTATAAAAAAAATTGGCTACGAAAACTCTGCATATTTCTACAGAATCTTCGAAGCCAAATACGGTATGTCGCCTAAGGAATATCGACTTATACTAGATCGATAAGACAGATTTTTGTATATGTTTCTTTATAATTCACAAGTATATTTTTCTTTGATTGTAATCTTTTCACCATTAGGCTTTATCAGTTTTCCAGATAAACCATCTGGCAATTCTACACTATATAGGCATTTATCATCCTCATAATGCCAGCCTACTGTAATAACTCCTTTTGGGGATTTATATG
>JAGBJE010000045.1 GCA_017934625.1 Pseudobutyrivibrio sp.
ATTTCCAACATTCCTCACGCTCTGCGGTGGTAGGTGTTGGAAGCTCTAATTCAGTAAAATCCTCCTTTGTGATTTCCTTCATTGGAAGCTTCTCCTTACTCATTGCAAAGGAGAGGATATCCTTTTCCATAAGCTTGCCTATTGCCAAATCCATGTAGCCAAAGAATTTTTCTTTTTCTTCTTCTCTAAAGGTAAGCTCTGTAAGGCAGCAGCATGCTCCTGTCAAAATGCACTCTCTAGTTACTGCCCAAAGTGCATGGTCTACATATTTAAAATCGTAATTAAACAGCTTTTTACAGTTTATTGTTATTGCCTTTAAGCCTTTTTTCTCACAGAATTTCTTTACAAAAAATCTTCTACCACTACCTTCATCTCCGTAATAGTGGAAAATTCTAACACCTTCATCATAAGAGATTTCCATGGCATCCAATACACCCTCGTTTGCCATGATAGGGTCAAGCACTTCACCTTTTTTAGTAAGCATCTTGAAAAATCTGGTATAGTCGGCATCCAGCTTATCGTCCTCGCTGCCAAACAGGAAATCTATGAGACGCTTGTCCGGGCTCACTGTAGTAGAAAATGGCATAGCTGGATTCACATTTAATGACATAATCGGTTGCAGCTGCTCAAGACAATGACTCATGTCGTCATAGAATTTAGCAACATGATAGTCACTTCCATAATATATTTTTGCTGCAGATTCAATAGTAGGAATCGGCAAGCCACTATTTTGATTAATAACCTGGAAAATTGTTGCATACTCTGTCTGAAGTGATGACAGAATTGCTGCTGTAAAACAGAACACAGCAAAATTTGTATAATTAAGCTTTTCAGAAATGTTTAAGAAAGGCAGAACCATGCCCTGAGCTCTAGACAGACGCCCCCTGTCCATTACATAAGAAATCATATCTGAAATATCCATATCCATGTTATCTTCAGATACTGTTTCTTCTTCATCATCCATATCAAAACTGTTAAAGGCGCCCAGTAAATCTAATAAATCTTCAGAATCATCTTCTGCATATTCATCCTCAGAATCAGTCTCCTCGTCCAGTCCAAAATCTATTTCCTCTTGATTTTTTTCTTTTCTGTGGAAGAATTCATCAAATCGCTTTTGATTCTTGATTTCAGCAGTCTCCAGGTCTGGGTACATGACATTTCTATATCCACCCCTGTCTGAAGCATAATCCTGCTGCATCACCTTTATCTGCTCTTTTATTCTTAAGTCCACACAAGAAAACAGATAACGCATAAATTCATCATAACTTTCGAAAGGCTTTTCTCTGTCCTCTAAGTTAAATTTTTGTACCATAACCCCACCCTTATTTTAGCCAACAGTTAAAACCATTTTACAGATTTAGTATTTGCCTCTTCTACTTCTCCAATTCGGCCTTCAGCAATAGTTGTGCCAGCTGCTGTTTCGTCATATCCCATTAGCTGCTCCGGAAACTCGCTCACATCTATTTCCTCAAGCTCTAGATAGTCATCACTGCAATAGCCTATGAAACCCTCTGCACTAACCAATGTCCAATCACCAGTCATTTTTACAACATAACCAGCATAATTTCTTGGAAGCTTGCCTATAGGATCACTATCAAGGCTAGGCAAAGCTCTAATGTGGAGCCAGCTTGCATTTACTACTTTGTATTTGTAGTAATGAATTTCTTCTGCTGGTTCTTCAGACTCTACCACTTCTTCCACTGGTTCTGGTTCCTCCACCACAGGAACCTCCGCTGGTTGTTCTTCTGCCACAGGTTCTTCAACCTCCGCCACAACAGTAGGAGCAGGCTCCTCCTTTTCTATAACCATGTAGGCTGTAGCCCCTGCAATAATCACAAATAATATTGATGTTATCGTATATACGAATTTATTCATAATTTTCCCCATTCTCATTCAGACTTTAAGTGAATAAATATTCCCATTCCATCTTCCTTCGAACTCTTAGCGTAGATTGAGCCGTCCAGATAATCTACTATTGCCTTGGCCTGTGCCAGTCCAAGGCCAGTGCCGCCTATCGCGTTGCTACCCTGATAATTGATTTCGAAAATATGATTTAGCTCATCTTCAGGGACTCCCTCTCCAGTATCCCTTATTACGACAATCACCTCATTGACCGCATTGGTTACAGTTACGATAATTTTGCCGCTATGTCCCATGAACTTTATGGAATTATCAATAATATTTTTAAACAGAATTTTTAAGCTCTCCTCATCTGCTCTGGCAAAGACTTCCTCCTCAGGCTCCAAAATCTGCATGACTATGCCTGCAGCCTTCATCCTATCGTGGAAGCTTCGCAGAACCTTCCGAATAACAGGGGTAATTGATATCACGTCAAAATCCTCTGCAAATCTTGCTGTATCTGGAAGAATTCCTTTGATGTCATCAAATCGAATTGCCTCGTCCAATCTGTTGCTCAAGTTAGATATCTCATTATCCGCAGCTTCGATTTTCCGCTCCTTCAGCTCCACCTGATTTTCAAACTCGTTCTTCATCCTGTTGTTTCGCTCTTTGATTTCATCATATTTTTCAGAAAGTGATTGATTCTTCTCCCTTTCATCATCAAGCTCTTCCTCGGATTCCTCTTTGCATGCTCTGGCGTATTGTACTGAGGAAACTGCAAAACCTACGAAGCTCAAAAACATTATCCATAGCTGTTCCTGATAAAAACTAATCATCCCCACTATAAATAATGTATACATCATTGCTAAAAGTAATCGCTGCAAATTTGTTTTCATATTCTTCTCCAATAAAGAAAACCAGTGCCTTCTACTATTGCTATCTGTCTGAAAAAATATAACCTGCACTTCTCACCGTATGGATACAATCTCTTTTTTCTATATCTATCTTTTTCCTGAGATTTGATATGTGCACCATGACAGTTCTAACATCCCCCTCGTCAGAGCAGCCCCATATCTCCCGATACATTTTTTCATACAGTATCAATTCGTCTGGATGATTTACAAATAATACCAGCAAATTATATTCTGTCGGTGACAAATCCACTCTCTTTCTTTCGCCGCCCTGTTTGCTATATACCGTATGAGTTTTTTCATCAATATCAAACTGTTGAAAGTGGCGAATATCCTTGCTACTTCTAACTGGATCATTTGATTCTGCACGCCTGATATTTGCCGCCATCCTGGAAATCAGCTCACCGTAGTCGATAGGCTTTACCATGTAATCATCAGCGCCTGCATCGAAAGCATCTATCTTACTTACATTGTCCCCAACGCAGCTGATGAAAATAATCGGCGCATTTGTGTGCTGGCGAATAAATGGGCAGAGTTCCAATCCTGTTGTCCCTATCAACATCATATCCATAAGAATGATGTCATATTTTTCGCCCAGAATTTTCTCCTCAGTAGTTAGCCTATCAACGGCTACATCTACCTTGTAGCCTGCATCATTTAATCTCACGGTATAGATGAAGCTTAAATCCTCATCATCTTCTACAACTAATACTTTCCTGTCCATACTCCCCATTCACCTTTACTGAATCTCAAGGAAACTACTAAATCCTGTTATGTTAAAAATTTCTTTAACTGGCTCAGTAACCTTTGTAAGATACATACGCCCCTGCTTAGACTGAGCGGTTTTTTGTCCCATCAAAAGTGCTCTAAGCCCTGCACTGGAAATATAGTTAACACCGCCAAAGTCAATTTCTAACTGTCTCATTTTCTGTAGGGCTAAAAGTATAGCATCCTGCAGCTGCTGCGTTGTGAGACGGTCTACCTTACCTTCCACCTCTAGTACGATTTTGTCACTTTCGATTTTCTCATTGATTGTCATAATATGTCGCCCCTTTCAATCAATTGTTTGTGCCTTTGTATTGCAAGAAGTTCCACTTCTAGAAACCTTTAACCATAGTAAGAATGTTTTTGTTATCCTTATATTCGTATTCAACTTCATCCATTATTTTTTTAATCATGTATATACCCAAGCCCCCCTGCTGCCTTTTTTCCGCGGGCAGATTGATATCAGGATCCATCTTTTCCAAAGGATTATATGGAGTACCTTCATCAAAAAATTTAATGTTTATGGATGAGTCCTTGGTATCTATTTCCACGTCCACCTTTCCAGTCTCATCCTTGTAGGCATAGCTGGCTATATTTACATACACCTCTTCAATGGCAATGCAAACGCTAGTAATGTGTCCTAGTGGAACACCGATAGCTTCAAGTTCCTCTTCCACATAATCTGTAATTTGATATAGATTTTCTACTTTTGCTTCTACTGACAATCTATCCATACTATCACCTTACCTTTATTTAATCCTAACATAAAAATCTCTGAGAAAATTTGAACTTTCTGTTAAAAAACCTGTCAAATAAGCCATAAATAAAAAAAAGAGTCCCATGATAATGAGACTCTTCCATAACCTTTTCCATAATTAAAAGTATCTTGCTAATTATTCTCCGTCTGTTTTTTCACCTTTTTCTTCGGCAAAACTTACTATTCGAAGAGCTAACATTGTTAAATCATCAAACTGTGGTGCATCACCAACAAATTCATCCACATTTTTCCTTACAGCTGGCAGCAGTTCCTCCACATCTAGTGAATAATGAGTCTTCATAAACTCTTCCAGACGCTCCATGCCATAAAGTTCATCTGATGCATTTGTAGCCTCTGGCACACCATCTGTATATAGGAAAATAGTATCACCGACATTTAACTGCATGGTGTTTGTAACATATTGGACACCTTCTATTGCAGCTACAGGCATCTTTTTATTAATTGGTTTTACCAGCTCGATTTCACCATTTTGCCGAGCCAGGATTGGATATTCATGACCTGCATCAGAGTATTTTAGTTCTCCATTTCGCAAATCGAGAATTCCTAACCATACAGTGACAAACAGATTTGCATCGTTTGCTTCTGCAAGATGATTATTAGTATTAGAAAGAATTGTGGCCGGATCTAAGCAATCCTGGGCTCTATCCTTAATTAATGTTTTAGAGATGGCCATAAACAACGCTGCTGGAACACCCTTTCCTGAAACATCCGCAATAACTAATGCTAAATGGTAATAGTCAATAAAGAAGTAGTCGTAGAAGTCTCCACCAACCTCCAGGGCAGGAGCCATGCTTGCAAATAGTTTGATTTCATCTCTATTTGGGAAAGCCGGGAATATTCTTGGAAGCATTGATGCTTGTATTTCTGTTGCTACATTTAACTCAGCACTAATTTTTTCCTTTTCTGCAGTAATTTTAGTAATGTTATCCAGATAATCAAGTATTTTTTCCTGCATTGTACGCATTTCTGTATACAATGTTTCTATCTCATCATGACTATGTATATCCAGATTCAAGACACTTTCACTACAGTAACCACTCTCTTCATCAGTAAAATCCTTTGCCCCGTCTGTCAGGGATTCAATTGGCTTTACGACCAGTTTTCTAATTACATAAATACCACAAAGGGCTGCCATAAGCACAAATATTATGCAATAAATGGCCATGCGATTTCTAAAATGATTTCTGTCAGCCATGACCTGATTCATATCTATATCAACACCCACTGTACTCACTGCTTCGTTGTTGGAATCATATATAGGCTCATAAGCGGAGCAAACCCATATTCCATCCATATCAGAAACTGTAGGGTCAATGTGCATATTGGTTGTATATTCAGCAAACTCCTCTGCATTAGCTCCTATTAACCCCAAAGCACTCATACCTTCTGTAGCAGACATGAGATACACGCTTATGTCACCTTCTATGGAATGAATGTACAGATACTCAACATCCATATCCTTTTTAAAGCTCTTTAGCATGTCTGTCTCCTCATTGTATTCCTCAAGAAGACCGCGCTCTTCAAGTAAGTTCTCCATAGGAGTCCAATCATTAGTTTCAAGGGCTTTTTCACGAATCGCCTGAAATTCTGGTTCATCCACAAGCTCCCTAAGCTCTCTGATAAAATCTCCATCTGTCATGTTTGCAAAAGATAATGCCAGCTTGGAAGCATTTTCGCCATAGTATTCATCCACCTTATTACTATGTTCAACCATGCTTGCCACGGTAAGGATGATAGATAGAACTCCTGTAAAAATCACTATCATTAAACTAAGTTTTAAATCAAGTCCTCTTTTTTTCATGTTCCCCTCCTGCTAAAATATTTAGCGATTGTTCTAGTTTTGCTTAATTTTTTTTGAAGCAGTTCTATCTAGTATTTTTTCTAAAGCAAAGAATACAAATGCCATTACTGAAATAGTAATTAATACTAATGTAAGACCATTATTTACTCCAACAAGAAGCACGTAACTGAATACAAATGGGCCGACAGCCTGAGCGATATTAACCACTAGATTGTAAATACCAAGCGCTTGTCCTAAGCCATAACGCTCAACCGCAGGAATATCTGTATATAAACCTGCTTGCAATGGTAATCCGAAGCCATCAGCTACACCAAGCAGCATTATCGCTGTAAAAAGTGATGGTATGTTGTGGAAGCGAATTACAATAAAAAATGCTAAAGCGTATATAAGGGATGCTGCCACAAGGCCTTCTCTTTTCTTGTTTTTCTTTGTAAAGTAATTTGTAATAACTCCACCAAAGGCCACTACACAAAGACCATTTAATAAATAAGAATAACCAACATATGTATCTGATAATCCGTAATCTGATCCAATGATTGGATACATGTAATTTATGAAATAAGTGCAAATCAAGATAGGCGCTACAATCAGCAAGAATAATGTCCACACCCGTGCATTCAGCAGAAATGCCACTGTTTTGCGTATCTGTTCTGTTCTATTTTGCTTTGCCTCAGTTGCCTCTGCCACTTTTTCATTAATAAAATATTTTCCAGTGAGGAATAACATGGTAAGGCTTAAAAGAGCGGAAATCACAAAAAGCATTTGATAGTTTACCCAATTTATCAAGAAACCACCAAATACAACTCCGCAGTTTACACCATTCATTGCGGCTGCATTAAACTGTGAAAAACCTAGCTCCTTCTGGTCATCTGGTAATTCTGAAATATGTAAATTAGCATTTAAAAGGATTACTCCCCAGCCAATACCCAGCACTCCATTGCCTAATATCAATATCCAAATATTAGGAATAATACGAAGCACAAAGCCTATGGTAAATAGAATGGAGCTAACAAACAGCGCCTTCTTCTCTCCCATTTTCTCAATCATGGAAACACCCACTATTGAGAAAATAGCTCCTGTAATTACCTCTGCCGAAAGAGGTATAGCTGCCATTACCTCAGGTGCAATTAGGCTTCCTCCTTCTTCTGCAATTCTCATTGCATATATAGGTAAAAATGCTGTAGCAAGATTTGTTAAGAAGTACACCAGAAATGATGCCATTCTCATAATCTCTGGTGGCAGCACTCTTGCACCTCCTTCATCAGATGCTTTTTCTAAATAATCATTTCTTCCTTTGATGAAATATATTACTTCAATGATTGTCAGAATCAGGACAGCGGCAACTGCAAACACGTTGATAATCGCGTCGCGAATCATATTATTCATCTCATAACGATAGCTTTGCATGTCCTTTCCGACTTCGATAATACCGATTGCATTTCCGTCATCATCTATAATTGGATTGTAGGTAAACAAATACTCTCCGCCCTCACTGGTAGTGCTTTGGTATCTGACACCCTGCTTAGTGGTAAGCACCTGTTCCTCGGTAGAACCTTCCAAATCCCAATCATAAGGATAGATAGCACCCACGCTGTCCTTGAGACTATAGCTCATTACAAATGCGCCATCTACTATTTGATACAGACAGCAATATAAGTCTTTCATGCTATCTGCCTCATTGTAGAAAACATTAGTGGCTACTTTCTTGATTGCTTTATAATCATCATTCATGAAATCATCGGCTTCACGTAGATTCAAGAAGGAATCTTTTGGAAGCTGCCCTGCCATAACATCGCTGGCCAACTGAGCCCTTGAAAAAAAGGACTCAGTTAATCTATCCTGAAACTGCGGAATCAGAACAGACATGATTATGATAGTTAGCAATAATATGCCTGTTATTATTGCGGCAATACCTTTAACATAAATGTTATTACCCCGTAATATTAAATTAGCAATTAAAAGGACAACATACAATGCAGCTATACCACAAAGCATTATTGCAATTTTTGAAATAATCGCCTGTACCACATGCTTTATTCCTAAACTACAGGCTGTTAAATAATTGTATGAATTGTCCCCAATATATTCTTTTATAGAATAGCTTGTAGCTGCAATAATTCCATAATCTGCATTTACGCTATAGGCAATTTCTTTATCAAGCTTTTCTCCACCTTCCTCAATACGTTCAATCTCGCCAGTATCCGTATTGATTACCAATATATCTCTCAGCCCAATATCTGATACATATATTAAGCTGTCCTTAAAGCTAATTTCATTAGGAATACTTTTGGAGTCATATTCACTAGATGCAAATAATAATACGTCTTTTATGCCATCAACATATTTATAGATTCTTCCATCAAAGGTACAGTAATAAATTGTATCTGTTTTCTCGTCATAGGTGCCGCTTCTTAAGAACAGACCTGCATTCTCCAGTGGATAGCTTTTTTCTCCCTGTCCCGGGCTAATTACTCGAAATTCATTTTCTACTTTATATAGATATACAATTCCATCGCGGACTGGTGTTATACCAAAAATATGAGGCTGAAGTGTAGGCTCAGTGTAAATATATTTTGCGGTATTACCTAAATATTTTCCGCTAGCATCATATTCTATAATTGACTCCCCCGATAATCGGATGCCTTCGTCAATCTGGGTGTCGTGCAAATAAATCCTTCCATTTGAATAAACCACCCTTTGCAAGCTTTCGAATTCACCTGAGGCTGCTTCTTTTTTCCACTGAAGAACATTTTCAGAATTCATCTTCATAAATCTTGAACCTGCCCCATCCACAAGAAGCACATTATTTTCTTCATCATAGGAAGCACTAATTAATCCATCAAATGCAACATCTTTCCACGGATTAAAATGAAAATAGTCTCTTGTACAATAAAAGAGACCTAGACCGGCTAAAAGAACCAGTGCCATTACAATAATTACTTTTTTACTAAAGAATTGTTTTTCTGTCATGCATCTACCTTTTCTATACTAAATCGTAGACAAATCTTGGAATCCATTTATGAGGAGCAAGCCTGCTTTTATATGTACGTATTCCAGGAACACCCATATCTTCGCCTAAACTGATTTCATTAACATCTTGTAAGAATCGTTTTCTACATTCTTCATACATAAACATTCCGATTCCCTTAATCTCTGGTTTCGTATTCTGAAAATGAATTAGTGCCACAACAGAACATTTGGAGCCAAGGCAAAATCCTGCAATCTCACCATCGATACGTACTATGATTCCAAACCCGCCAAGGGTTTCTATGTTTGGCACCACATTTTCAATACAATCCACCTGACAACCGTAATTACAATAACCACAGTCCGTTTTTGAGCACCAGATTCCTCTTATAAATTCTAGTAAAACATCTAAATCTCCTGATCCTATTTCGCTAACCTCATAATTGTAGGTTCGCTTAAAGTATCTCAGATATTGTCCAGATTTACCTGAGAAGTTTTCAAAACTGTAACCGCTATATACATAATCATTCATGTCCTCAGTTACATGTTTTTCCCAATTAGTCCCATCAATAGCGTCATAATATGGCCGCATCCACTCACGCATGTCAGTAAAATGAATCCTGTATCCCATCCTATCGCAATCAGCCTTTAAAAGCTCAAAGGCTTCGGCAATAGCCTTATTCTCATAATGTCCGATAAAAGGCAACATCGTCATAGTGCCATCAGTGGCATCCCACCCCAGGCAAGCTATATAATTTCCAAGGACTTTGTAATAAAAGGTAAGTGATGTTCGCCAAGCAATCATCGCCATAAAACTCATAGGAGATGACCATGGCTCGTTCATTTTATCGAAATAAGGATCAAAAACCCTCTTCTTTTCTGGTGTTACTAGCTCATATCCATTCTGCAATATGATTTTTTCTTTCTCTTTTGGAAGATACTGTAATTTATTTAAATACATAAAAAACCCTATTCCCGTATTTATACTCTATGCATTCTAAGCATCATATTAGGTTCTAAATCCTCTTTTGGTATAGCTGTACGATAAATTGATTCATACGCTTTTTGAATATTTGCAACCTTAATATCATTTTCAAGCTTAGCATTTAGCAACCGATATTCTACCCCATACATTAGGGCGTCTATTTCTGTATCCTCCCAGTTATTTTTCAAATAAAACTCAAGTCGTTCCTGTTCTTGCTGTTTTATCGTAGTGATACTTTCAACAAATGGATTCTCCACTTCACATAGCAGGATATCTGCATCCTTATATCTTTCTGCTATAAGCTTTAACATACATGCGCCATACCCCATTCCCCTAAATTCTTTTAGAATTGCGAAATAATCTAATAAATAGAAGCGGCGTGTTGCATCTATGCTAAAAAAAGCGTATCCAACTATTTTATCCCCGTCGAGAGCACTTAACCCCTCATAAATTCCCCTTCGGGAAAGATCCTGTATCATTTGCCATTTTTTCAGCTCATCTGGAGGAAAATCCTCTTTCATCCATTTCTCGTAGATGTCTTTCATTTCTGAAAGTGCCAGTTGTCTAAGGATGATATTATGATGCATGTCAAACACCTCCAAATGTCCCATTCTTTTGAACAGCTACCATGCGATAATTATCATGAAATTCCTCGATCTGTTCTGGATATTTATCCACCATATCCATTATCTCCGGCAATTTGGTTTCTATTCCCTTAAGAATACTTTCGTTATCCTTTTGAATTACTGCCGGGCATACATCGGACACTGCTATACCAAGCCCATCCTCTGTTCGCACAACGTACAGAGGCCAGAGGGCGCATCTAAAAGGCTTTTTTTCCCTCAATATGCAACCATGTTCTGTAAGACAAGGACAATGATAAAGCCCATCCTCTGACTTTTCCATTTTCAAATAATAGAGCCCATCTCTTTCAGTCCATTCAAAGCGACCATCGATATTGTTTCTATCAAATTCTTCCTTAGTGAATCCAGGAGCATCCCACACATCGGTATCATCATATACACAACATATTTGACACGTAGCGCAGGTCTTCTTGTTAAGAATTGAGGACAACATACACCTACCTCCTTACAATCCACTTATGCCCTGCTTCTCGTAATATTTTTTTGCACCAGCGTGAAACGGAATACTAATATCCTTCACAGCATCTTCCAGTGATAATTCGTTGAATTTTGTTTGTTCCTTTGCTAAATCATCCTTCTTATCAAATAGGTTTGTAAGTATCTCATTTACTTCACTTTCTCTTACGTCATTAGATGCCACAAGCACAGCCCTCATTGAAACTGTTTGTACATCCTCATCAACATTTTCATAAGTACCTGATTCGATTGTTGCCGATGAATAAAATTGATATTTTGACTGGATTTTTTCTATATGAGAATCGTCTATTCCAATCAGTCGAATATTTTTTCTCGCAGCAAGCTCTGCTACCGCTTTTGTTGGAGTTCCAGCTACCATAAAAGCTGCATCTAGTTTTCCATCAGCAAGATTATCCGTAGAATCTCCAAATGAAGCATTTACCACTTCGATATCATCAAAGCTCATTCCGTAAGCATCTAATATCTGTCTTGCGTTAAATTCAGTACCACTACCTGCATCTCCCACGCAAACCTTTTTTCCTTTTAAGTCTTCAATTGTTTTAATGTTGTCATTGCAAGTTACAATCTGCACAGTTTCATCATAGAGACCGGCTATTGCAGAAAACCTAGTATACTTTCCTTCATCCTGAAATAAATCTGTACCTGTATAGGCGTAATACATTACATCATTTTGAACTATTGCAAGCTGTGCTTCCTTTGAAGACAGCATATTTATATTTGACTTGGATCCGCCTGTAGAAAGTACTGAAATTGATGATTTCTTGAGCAGAGGATTAAGCACTGTGGCCATGGAGCCGCCAACTGCAAAATATGTTCCGTCTGTACCTCCTGTGGCCAACACTAATTCCCCAGAATCCGCTCCTAGTGACAGCATTTCACAGGCAGTCAGCATCAGCATACTTATGCACAGAAAAATAGCTGTAATTTTTTTCTTCATAACCCTTTTTCCTCATTCTGCAGTTTTTTAATCAGGATTTTTTCTATAAAGCTCCAATAATGCGTTTATCTAAATTTATTTATTTAAGTCTATCTTAATTCTGTGACTTTTCCATGAAACAAATATAAAACTCTGTGAATTTAAAACCCTGTCACAAGCAAGCTACTTAGAACTTTTTGTGACAGGGTTTATAAGTTTTTATTATTTAGGTCATTTGTTATGCACGGGTCCGTGGTCTTAATTGCTATATACAATTCCTTTTGCAAGTTTATCGGCCGCTTCCTGACCCTTAAATGTTTTTACTATTTCAAGAGCAAATGGAATAGCTGTACCCATTCCCCGGCTGGTAATAATATGCCCGTCATGACAAACTGCATCTGTAGAAAACTCTGCTTCTAGCAAATCCTTTTCCATTCCAGGGTAGCAGGTGGCTTTCTTTCCCTTAAGGATGCCAGCCTTACCAAATACGGTTGGGGCTGCGCATATTGCTGCAAGTCCTTTTTTAGATGCATTAAAACCATAAATTTGATCCATAAGAGGCTCGCATAATTCAAGATTAAGTGTACCTGGCATTCCTCCTGGAAGCACCAGCATATCTGCACTTTCAAAATCAGTGTTTTCAATCAGCTTATCGCAGTATGTTGTAATGCCATGCGCTCCTGGCACCTTTTTGTTGCCTGTGATAGAAACCATTTCTATTTCAATATCAGCACGCCTAAGTAAATCAACAACTGTAAGTGCTTCGATTTCCTCATGACCTTCGGCCATAAATATAAGTACCTTGCTCATTACTTCTCCTCCTATCTTCTAACTAGTAGATTATGTCCTTGGCTTCTATTTTAGCATAATTCGTCTAGCAATGTTTATACCTATCTTGTATGGCAAAGGCCTAACAGCTTTGTCAGCCTTCTTTATCATCTCTCTTATTGGAATACTCTGAGGACAATGCTGTTCGCATTTGCCGCATTCAATGCACTGTGTGGCAAATGCTGGCTCATCCTTTAGGCCTACTGTTTGGGCATACTCAAATCTGGCTGCTGATTTACTCTCTAGTGCTGTCATGTTGTAGCATCTGAAAAGTGCTGGGATATCTACACCCTTGGGGCATGGCATACAATATCTACAGCCCGTGCAGCCTACAAGCTCCGATTCGGAAATGATGCTTTTAACCTGATCTACTAATTCAAAGTCTTCCCGAGTAAATGAATCTGCCTTTGCATCAGCTGCTATTCTGCAATTTTCCTGCACCATCTCTACAGAATTCATTCCAGAAAGCACACATGTAACCTCTAGCTGATTCCAAAGCCATCTAAGGCCAAGCTCTGCTGGGGTGTAGCCCTTCTCATACTGGGCAATCTTCTCTTTTGCTTTGTCCGGCAGAAGATTAACCAGCTTGCCTCCACGAAGTGGCTCCATTATAACCACAGGAATCCCCTTACTTGCCGCATGCTTAAGCCCCTTAAGGCCTGCCTGAGAATGTTCATCCATGTAATTATATTGAATCTGGCAGAAATCCCAATCATAAGCATCTAGTATGCCTATGAAATCTTCAGTGTTGCCATGATAAGAAAACCCAATGTTTCTTATCTGTCCACTGGCCTTCTTTTGGGCTATCCACTCCTTCACTCCAAGCTTTTCCAGCTTATCCCACTGGTTCATAGCTGTCATGTGGTGCATCAGATAATAGTCAATATAATCTGTGCGAAGCCTCTTTAATTCTTCGTTGAAATATTTATCAAGAGCTGCTGCACTGCTAACCAAATACTGAGGCAGCTTAGTCGCAATATTTACCTTTTCTCTTATAGAGTTGCGTTCTAATATTTCTCCCAGCGCCGCCTCGCTACCAGGATACACGTAGGCAGTGTCATAGTAATTAACTCCACTATTGTAAGCTGTCATGATTTCCTGCTCAGCCTTATCTATATCAATAGACCCAGCCTTTGTAGTGAATCTCATGCAACCATAACCAAGTATTGATATCTGCTCCCCATTTTTATTACTTCTGTACTCCATAGCCCCCTCCATAATTGTTGCCAGTTTAGAGTATTTTATCATATTACATAGGGGTTGTTGTGACGGAACTTTAGTAGAATAATAAAAATCCTGTCACAAATAAGCTACTTAGAGCTAATTTGTGACAGGATTTATAAATTCCTAATTGTAATTGTAGTTATTTGTTATGCGTAGG
>JAGBJE010000046.1 GCA_017934625.1 Pseudobutyrivibrio sp.
AGCTTTTCAGCCAAGGCCTTTGTTCTTGATTCTTTACGCACACATGCATTTACAAATAATACTGACTCCATGATTTTACCTCCTTTAGGAAAAAACTAGATTTCTAAAATCCACCATTCCATCAAGTTCCTTAGTAGCATAGGAGAAGATACCGATGCGGTACCCTACAAATAAATCCAAGGTATATTGCATATTAAGAGCATCCCCAATAGATACAAAACTTTCTCCATCCGCCGAATAGTAAAAATACGCCTTATCATCACCTGCAAAATCAAATACAATCCTTAAGAATACACGACTTGCATCAAAGCTTGGTACATCTGATACTGCAACACGCTTTTCACCTTCGGATTTAGATGTCATAAATAAATAAAGCTGTCCATCATCCTTAGTAACACCTATCTGCCCGTACTCTCCCATAAAAGCAGCAAGCCCAGCATAATCACCATCCTTTAGATTAGAAAAATCTCCTTCTATCGTATATACGGATTTAGGTGTGACTGTTCTTTCTGTTAGAGTATTTCTTGCTGTAAGAAGTCCATCACAAACCTGATTATTCTTAAGGCGCAAATATCCTGGTCTCTCGGTAAATGACCATGCAGCATCTATAGGATTATGATTCCACTGAAACTGAAGTGGCAGTTTATTTTCACTATGATTAAAGCTATCACTAATTACAAGTGGTGCAGTCTTAGCTTCAGCCACTTCAATCTCAAACTCACAAGGTGCTTTGCCATCCACTCCTATTACAGGCCAACCATCCTGCCAGCTCATAGGAAGAAGATATGGGATTCTTCCAACAGCTCCATGGTCCTGAAACAGCATGCTAAGCCATTTATCCCCAGCATCTATAAGAACACCCTGAGCGATACCGCAATTACGATATCCCATATCATCATCAAAAATCACCTTTCGCTCAAATGGCCCCTCAAGCGATGTGCTGCGATAACATATCTCTCTTCTTCTGCTGTTTCCTTCACCCTCCTTAGGCCATTCAATAAAACATAAATAGATGAAGCCATCCTTCACATAAGCTCTACAGCCCTCACATCTAAGCATGATTCCATCCTTAGGAGTAGATAATAGTAGCTTGTTTAAGCCACCAGCCTTGATTGATTTTAAATCATCCTCAAGCTCGATAATATGAATATCTCCATTCCCATACACAAAGTACGAATGTCCTTGCCAAAATAAGAAACTCATGTCATGGTAAACACCATCTAATTCTGTCCTATCCCAGAAAGATTTTTCTATATCATCTGTAAAATAGATGTAAGTCTTTTTCATATCGTTGCTGGCAAAGGCAGCATAAAACATGCCATTGTGCTTGACTAAAGATGTAGCCCACTGTCCTGAACCGTAGGCATTCTTTCCATTTTTTAGCTCATAGATGTCATTATCAGCAATCTTATCAAAGATGTAAGATACTATCTCCCAATTCTTAAGATCCTTTGAACGAAGAATTGGTCCTCCTGGCATGAAAAACATGGTAGTACTAACCATGTAAAAATATCCGTTCTCCCTAATGATATCTATGTCCGGCATGTCCGTTTTTATAACTGGATTTGTGATTTTCATAATTTTTCCCTTCTGTCAAACTTGTTCTAGTCAATCAAATTACAGCTGATTTAAGAGCCCTTCAATTCCCTGCTTGTTGTAGATATCCTTGTAATAGGAAACCTCTGATGCAATAAGCTCATCTATGATTTCCATGCCAAGAAGCTCTACAGGTGCCTTATCATCTGTAAGAATAAGATTACCAGGCTCATAACTAACAAGATTTTCCTGGACCTTATCCATCATATAAAGCAGGTCCTCATTACATATCCTCCTAATGAATTAATTGTAATAAAAGCCTACCTTGAAATCTACTAAATTGTTGACATTTTACTTAAGATATACATAATAATTAAAGAATTAAATTAAGATAAATTTGAAATTTAGAAAGGATAATAATTCATGAATAGAAACGACAAACTCAAAGGCATAACCTTTATCCTTTTGGCAGCCTTTGGCTTTTCTCTTATGACATTTTTTGTAAGAATTTCGGGAGATTTGCCTACAATGCAAAAGGCCTTCTTTAGAAACTTTGTTGCACTTATCGTGGCAAGCTCAGCCATCATCAAAAGTGGCGAAGGCATCCACATTGGAAAAGGCAACAGACTAGATGTGTTCCTTCGCTCAGCCTTCGGAACAGCTGGACTTATTGCCAACTTCTATGCTGTAGATAGACTGGGAATTGCAGATGCCAATATGCTTAACAAGCTATCACCATTTTTTGCAATTATACTATCTATTTTTATCCTAAAGGAAATACCTAGCCGATTCGACATTTTAACAACTATAATAGCCTTCATTGGCGCACTGTTTATCATCAGACCTACCGGTACATTCACTGCAGTCTTCCCTGCACTTGTAGGATTATTTGGTGGCTTTGGTGCAGGCACAGCCTATGTATTCGTAAGAAAGGTATCTAACAAGGGCGTCAAGACACCTGTGATTGTATTTGCCTTTTCACTGTTTTCATGCCTTGTAACACTGCCATTTTTGATTGCAGATTACACACCAATGGCACCAATCCAGTGGCTATACCTAATCCTGGCAGGTGTATCAGCATCCCTGGGTCAATTTTCAATCACCACCGCCTACAAATACGCCCCTGCCAAGGAAATCTCCGTCTTCGATTACACCCAGGTAATCTTTGCTGCTCTTCTTGGTATATTATTCCTTGGCGAGGTTCCAGTAGCCCAAAGCATTATCGGATATACGATAATCATCGGCGTAGCCCTAATCCGCTGGCATAAAAACCTCAAAGCCTAACACTCTTAGAACTTGCAAGTGAAGGTTATGATTCCATCGCGCCAGTTGACCTTGATATCTCCGTGGTAACGTTCCATTAGGCCTTGTGCAATGGAAAGGCCTACGCCATAGCCTTCCTTGTCAATGTTGTGAGCTTCATCACCACGATAGAAACGATCAAAGAAACGATGGTAATCCTTGCCTTCGCCTGTAACGTAGCTATTAGAAACTCGAAGATATATATTCTTTTTCTTCTTGTCGGTTCCAAGTCCGATAGTGACTTTTCCACCATCATCACAATATTTAATAGCATTATCAATAAGAAGTGTGGATATCTGTCTAATATCACCTTCATGAGCCAGCATGCTTACACCATCTGCAATAGAAAGCTCCATTGTCTTACCATCAGATAATGCCACTGGTTCGAAGGTCTTTGCAGTATCCTTTACGATTGCAGTAAAATCAGTCTCTACACGGTCTTCCTTACTGTCCTTTTCGCTGGCACGAGTTACAAGCACCAGGTTCTGAATAAGGCCAGTTAGCCTGTCCACCTGACGCATGGTAGACTGTGTCCACTCATTCTCAGTGCCCATCATTTCTAGCATTTCTGTATTTGCCTTAATTACGGCAAGTGGTGTTTTCAGTTCGTGGCTGGCATTTGTGATAAATGATTTTTGTAGCTCAGCATTTTTTATTTCAGGTTGAATGATTCTTTCAGCCCAAACTCTAATTACAGATGTAGAAATAATCATGCCAAGTCCTATCAATATGCAAGCTAAAAGCACTAATCGCCTGTTTATAGAAACCTGTGTACTGCAATCCAAAACAACAACAATCTTACCACCCTGTTCTCTATCAGCAACCATGTAGTAATAATCATCATAGCTACCGAATTTGAACCAGCGCTTCATAACCGTATTTGCGTAGGTAACAGCCTGGGTTGGCTCTACTGCTGCAGTATGAGATGTGATAACACGCTCAACCTCATCGTCACTAGTAAAAGTCACCGCAAAATATCTTGTAGAATAATAGAATTCATCAGAAATATATCCGCTTTCTACACCAAACAGCTTTTCAAGCTGAGCGATGAAATCATTCTTGTTTGAGATAGTCTGCTCATTGTCCTTCATTTCCTCAGAATCGATGCTGTCACTGTCATATTGCATTGGAAGCACACCATCGTTTTCAACAATGTACAAAATGTTATCCTTGATTTGGCTTCTAGTCATCAATGCATTAAAAACATAGATACAGCCAGCAATAAATGTCATGACAACAAAGAAGGAAAGCATTGCAGTCATTATGAATTTATTTTTTAATCTCTGAATCGCTTTTTCACTCATTGATAACCACCCTAAAAGGTCCGCCCTTATGGCCCTTTATCTCAACATTTGAATCTACATAGGAAAGCTTGCCCTGCAAGAAATTAACATATAGCCAAACTGTTTCCTCAGAAGCATCTTTCTCATCGTTCCATACATGCTCGATAAGATAATTGTTGTCCACCTCATGCTCCTGATTCAAAAGAAGTGTCTGCATCAAAGAAAATTCCTTAATGGATAGACGAACAGTGTTGGATGCAATCAGCTCTAAGCTTTCTGATTTAAGTGTCAAATCGCCAAAAGATAATTCCTTAGCTGCATACTGACTACCTCTTCTGGTAAGAGCCTTCACCCTTGCCATCAGCTCCTTCATGGCAAAGGGCTTAGTCAAATAATCATCTGCTCCAGCATCCAAACCCTCCACTCTATCATCCACTTCAGCCTTTGCCGTAAGCATCAGCACTGGTGTAAGAATATTTCTGCTACGAATCTCCTTTAGCACCTGAAGCCCTGACAGCTTTGGCATCATTATGTCTAAAACTATTCCATCATAGCCATTGCTTAACGCCAGCTTAAGTGCTTCCTCACCATCAAAAGCGCTATCCACATCAAAGCCCTGCATTTCTAGCATTTGTGTTACAACCTTATTTAAATCTTTAGTATCTTCTGCAAGTAATATTTTCATAAAAACCTCTTATATATCGTTTCTTATCATGTCCCTTATTGTCTGCATGGACATATCTGTAGATGCAAGCTCATCAGCGCATCTTTTAAGCTCTGCAATAATAAGCTTATCCTGCTCTCCCACTTCCTTCTTATAGTGTATATGATGTTCCAGGGCCGCCCATGTATCCATGGAAATCGTTCTAAGCTGAATCTCAACATAATACTTATTATCATATTTTAAAATAAGATGAAGACTGCGGTAGCCATTTGGCTTAGCGTGCTTGATGTAATCCTTTTCCTCGATTACCTCCACCTTATCCATAGCTTTCAGATGATCCCTCACCCTATAAACATCACTGATAAATGCACACACAACCCTGATACCGATTGCATCATGGATTACCTCAAGTGCCGACTCAGTAGTCTCAGGAAGTCCCTGGCGTCTACATTTTTCGCGCATACTTTCCTCTGACTTGATTCTCGCCAGGCAGTGCTCCACCGGGTCGCTGCCATGCTCCTCAGTCATGTTGGCCCTTAGCTCATCAATTGAGCCCATTATTATATTCATAACATCAATCATAGCTTCCCTATGATTACCATAAATTGAATCTTCCAAATTATTCTCTCCTAATACATAGTCCGGCAGTCACGGTAACAAACTGAGACCAAATGTTTCATGCTCCCGCAAGGCATCCTCCATGCCATACGCTACTCCAGCACCGAGTCCACCAGTACGAAGTAGGTGCCTTCGCCTTTTTTGTAGGTGGCGAAGCGGCCCACCACTGTGATTTTAGTGCCATCATCCGGGTATTCTTCCTCCTCCGGCAGAATGTATTCTATGCCTTCCGTACAGCAGCCAAGTGCATCATATACAATGCAGGAATGGGTGCCGCCATGGGTGGTGTTACTGTCTCCATCCATACGCACCATCTGTCCTTTGTAATCAGAAGGGTGTGACAGCATATCGTATACGTAAGAATATACCATTGTGGATGACATGGTAGTTAAATCCACATCCACATCGGAAACCTTTTCCTTTTTTCCACAGCCAGTAACTGTAAAAAGCATACAGGCTGCAAGTAAAATACATGTAAACTTCTTCATAAAATCAAATATAGCCCTTATTGTTCTAACTCAATCACTGTATCAGCCACTCCCATGGTTGATTTTCTGTGGGATACTAGCACTACAGTCTTATCAGAAGCCTCCTCCTTAAGAGACTTAAGTATAATTCCCTCATTTAATGAATCTAGTGAGCTGGTTGGTTCATCCAACAACATCATATTACCTCCGTGAAGGAATGCTCTGGCTATTCCAATTCTTTGCTTCTCACCGCCAGATAGTGTAGAACCAAGCTCGCCAATAACTGTATCATATCCATGTGACAAACTGGTGATAAAGTCATGAATGCTAGCCTTTTTAGCAGCCGCCTCAATTTCCTCTTTAGTGGCATTAGGCTTTCCCACTGCAATATTATTTGCTATAGTATCATGGCTCACCCATGTATCCTGAGTAACAAAGGACTGATTGTCCCTCAAGGACTGGGTATTTATGTAATCTATTTCTACAGGTCCATCCACCTTATCATAGTAATGAATCTGACCTGCATCAGTATCCCAAAATCTCATCAGCAAGCGAAGCAAGGTAGACTTACCGCTACCGCTTGCCCCGTGAATACCAAGAATCTGTCCCTTTTTTACATCAAGAGAAATGTTCTTTAATACATCAACATCCTCGTAAGAAAATGACACATTGTTAACAGTAGCAAGATTGCCTTTAGCATTTGCCACCATCTCCAAATCTATTCCATCATTAACCTCTTCCACCAGAGGCTCTTCATCTAACAAATCAAGCACCCTCTTACCACAGGCTAGGGTCTGATTAAGATTATTGGATAGGGTAGCAAGTGCCACAACCGGACCAAAGGAACTCATCATAGAAACTGTAGCAATAATAACCTGTTCAAAGCTTACCCGTTCCTTGCTGTAAGCAAATATCATCACACCCAACACAATAAGTGAGAAAAACTGGATTGAAAGATTTGTAAGACTCTTTTGATTTTTCTCAAAGCCTACAAGCTCCTCCTTGGTATCTGCCAGTTCTTCACCCTTATCATTAAGAGCCTCTAATGTAGCATTTCCAGCCTTAAACTGGATAGTCTCATCCACTCCATAAAGGGCACCTAAAATAAAGCTATTCATTTTGGCAAATTCATTTCTAAATAGAAGACCTGCTGTAGCAGATTCCACTTCGTTTGATACAGGAATCATACCACCCACAGTTACATAAGCTATTGCAGCAATAATACCAGCAATAGGATATTGCATGCCTATAAACACTGTCATGAATAATGACACTAAAATTGCAATAGCGATTGGTGAAATAGTATGTGCAAAGAAAACCTCTAAAAGCTCAACATCAGTGGTAATCATGGTAATAAGATTACCCTTTTCTCTTCCCTCAAGCTTTGCAGGGCAAAGAGCTCTAAGCTTCTCGAAAACCTTGTGCCTGATGATAGCTAAAATCCTAAATGCTATATAATGATTACAATACTGCTCACCATAGTGAAACAATCCTCTCAGCACCCCTACAGCTACAAGTACTCCAAAAAAATCAGGTAACGTCTTTTGCAGTGTAGGATTGTCAAAGCTTTGTACCACCAGAGACACTCCCTCGGCTCCTATTACAGTTACAAAAATAGCACATAGATGCCCCAGGGTTCCAAGCAATATTCCAAGCAGCATCACCGCCGTAAGTGGCTTTACAAGCAATATCAAGCGAGCCATGATTTTAAATCCAGAAGGTTTATTTTCTCTCATTATTTTTCACCTCCTGCATAGGTTTCCAGCTTATGCTGAACCATAAAGAGCTTTGCATAGCTTCCATTCTTTTCCATCAATTGCTTGTGGGTGCCATGCTCTAGTATGCTTCCCTGCTCTAACATCAAGATTTCATTAGAACTAACTACATTCGCCAGCCTATGTGAAATCAAAATAACAGTCTTTCCTATATCCTTTGAAAGCTTTCTTATCACCTTCATAATGATTTCTTCAGATTCAACATCAATATTACTGGTTGCCTCATCAAAGATATAAATCGGGCTATTCTTAAGAAGCGCTCTTGCAAGAGCAAGTCTCTGCCTCTGCCCACCTGAAAGATTGCTTCCACCTTCAGTAAGTGCATAGTCAAGCCCTCCAAGAGGCTGCAGCTCCTCTAAAAGATTCATTATGTTAAGTGCACTATTAAGCTTTTTATCACTTGACTTAGGATTACCTAAAAGAAGGTTCTCCCTAACTGTTCCAGGGAATATAAAGCTATTGTAGGATACTGCAGTGATGGCAGACATTAACGAAGCCTCATTAATAGACTTAAGCTCCTTGCCTCCTACAGTGATGGTTCCCTCATAGCCTTTGAACTGTCTTCTTATTATTCCTGCAATTGTTGATTTACCAGAGCCAGAAACCCCCACTATGGAAATCATCTTTCCTGTAGGTACATTAAAATTGATTCCATTTAGAATCTTTGGCCCCTTTTTTTCATAGGCAAATGTTACGTTTTTAAATACAATATCATAGCTACTCTTATCAAGTTTTTCCTTGCCAGCTTTTGGCTCTTTAATATCAAGGAAATCAAATATCTTGTCCGATGCCTTCATACCATTCATGCCAATATGAAAATACGAGCCCAGCAATCTCATTGGAAGGAAGAATTCCGCAGATAAAAGCAAAAACATTATTGCCTCATCTAGCTTCATCTCCCCTAATGCAAACTGGCTTAGGGTAACAGCAATACCAACTGCTGCACCAGCATATGCCACTATATCCATAACAATGGTGCTATTAAGCTGCATAGAAAGCACTTTCATGGTTATTCTTCTGAAGTTTTCCGATTCCTCATCCATATCTTCCAAGGCCTTTTCATCTGCCTGATATATCTTAAGAGTAGTCATGCCGTGAAGCTTTTCAAGGAATGTATCTCCCAAGCCATAATAGATAGTAAAATACTTATCTAATAGCTTTCTTGCTACCTTCATTACAATCATGATTACAACAGGAATAAGCGGAACTGCAACAAGCAATACAATTGCAGCTTTAAGATTATATTGAAATAAAAATAAGAATAATGTGACAGGTGCAATTAACGCATATACGAATTGACTAATATATTTGCCAAAGTAAACCTCTAGCTGCTCTACACCCTCTCCCATCATCTGAGTAATTTGAGCTGATGATACGTATTTACGATATCCGCTACCAAGCCTAAGCAGCTTAGAGTATATCTGATCGCGCATAACATTTTTAACATCTACACTAGCTTTAAAGGATGCTTCTGTGTATAGCCGGTCAAAAACCATACGTGCGAACACAGAAAAGAGAGCTACCCCTATATAAACGAGTAGCTGCTTCATAGTTAGCTTATGAAAATATGCTTTAGAAAGTGTGCGGGCAATACAGCCTACAATTATTATCTGTGCTATCAGTCCAAGCCACTGCCACACCACCTCTAAAAGTACATATTTTCTACCGCTTTTTAGCATCCCAAGTAATCTAGTTTTAATCATTTCAATCTTTACCTATTCCAGGATAATTATTCCTTTAACAATGCATAAGCCCTAAGCACCTCACCTACAGACCAGGCCTGAGCATAACAACCACGGCATGTGTGAGGTTCATCTCCGTCAAAGATTTCAGAGATGGTTCCAATACAGCCCTCTACCAAATGCTTTTCTACAGGAGCAAACATAGCCTTTGCTTCCTCGATTGTCTGAGCACTGTGGCCGCCAGTCTTAAGGTATGCCTCAATAAAGGCTCCCAGCAAAAAGCCCCAGGCTGTACCCTGGTGATATGCATGGTCACGCTTTTCAAGTGCCCCCTTATATATACCATGATACTGTTCGTCCGATGTATCCAAAGATCGAAGTCCAACACCTACGTATAGTCTATCCTTAACCACTCTTACAACTGACTTTTCCTTTTCAGGATCAAGCATTGTGAATGGTAAGCTTACAGCAAAAATCTGATTTGGTCTAAGTGTGGCATCCTTTGATTCATCATCAATTACATCATAAAGATATCCACCCTCTTCATACCAAAACTCTGAATTAAATGCTTCCTTCACCCAGATCGCCAGCTGACTACATCCCCCTGCATAAGCAAGATAGTTTTCTGGCTTATTGTGGGTACGTCTTGCGATTCCTCGAGAGATTTCCTCCATCGTCATAAGAGCATTGTACCAAAGAGCGTTAATCTCTACAGGCTTACCATGTCTAGGTGTAACCACCTCGTCGCCAATACGCACATCCATCCATGTAACCTGGTCCAATCCGCTACCAGCACGCATAAGCGCATCATCATCCATGCCTATAGAAAACAGTGTACCCTTTCTGTATGCACCCATAATTTCCTGCAAGCCAGGATAAATCTCATCCTCAACAAACTTCCAGGCCTCATCTGTGTCAACATACTTAAGATAATTATATACAGCATAGAAATACCAAAGTGAAGCATCAGCGGTATTGTAAAGTGGGTCCTCTCCTCCGTCTGGGAACATGTTTGGTACAAGACCGTTCTTAATGTATTTTGCAAAGGATAGAAGGATTGATTTAGCATCCTCAAATCTACCTGTTTCAAGACAAAGACCTGTAAAGGCTATCATTGTATCCCTGCCCCAGTCTGTAAACCAAGGGTAGCCTGCAATAATAGTCTTTCTACCTGTAGACTTTCTATCAACAATAAACTGGTCTGCTGCAACTGTAAGAATCTGCGCAAGCTCATCATCCTCATCAAAACCAGCCTTTTCAATAAGCTCTTCTATTCTCTTTCTATTCTTTTCTATTACAATGAAAGCCGTATCCTTTTCAATTGCAGGAAATGGCTTCCATGCTTCCTTCTTCTTGCCTGTAGAATCATTAATTTCCACAGTACATACAAAGGTAGATTTGGCAACTCCGCCAGCATCCACCTCCATAACAAAATCGTATGGCTTAAGATGACAATCCAATCCGTCAGCCTCGTTATCAAGCTCAAACTGCAACTCCATGTTTTCATCATAGATGTTGTTGCGCTTTACCATTTCGCAGCCTGCTGCAATAAGGGAAACCCTAACCTTTGAATTGCTAACTGGAGTGTAATAAAAGCCCACATTACCTGCTTCGTCATTACGATATTCTTTAAAGACTTCCTCTGGAAGCTCCCAGCGTAAATCATCCACTGTCATATGCTTACCATGGTCGCGATAATTCATAAGAGGAGTAATAACTACACCTGCAGCCGGGCCATTATTTTCTAACGTATATGCGATAGTACACTGATTCTTTCCCTGTACTAAAGATATAGTCTTAGTGAGACGCATACCGCCAGCCTCATATACGAATGTGATATTTCCGTCGTACTTAAAGCTTTTAAGATGCATGTTACCCTGATTAAATTCACTTGTGTAAGGTCCTTTATGCTGTGCAGTAGTCAAATCGTATATACGGCTTGAACATACTAACCTTTCATTTGTCTTGGAAAAAACCAGATATCTTTCAACTGGGGAATGTAGACTGGCTATCAAATAGCCCTGATGTGTCCTAGAGTGGGCACCGATTATTGTGCTTCCTGCATATCCACCAATACCATTTGTAAGAAGCCACTCCTTATTAATACAATTCCTATAGTTATTCAACTTATCGAAAACAAATTCAAAACCCATTATTATTCTCCATCTTCTCACGTAAATTAGTTTCTCTAACTAGCCAACAAAGGTAATATCATGTGTGATTATCCTTCGTAGTCATATTATACACAATATGCCCAAAATTATAAAACCGCTTAAGTAAATTTCTTGAAAAAATATAAGGACCAGGCTATTTGCCCAGTCCTTAATAAAGTTAAAGGAGTAATAATGAATCTATTAGATAAGTGAAGCTACACATTTCTCAACTTCCTTCATGTCAGCTGTTGGCTCAAAACGAGCAACAACATTACCATCACGATCTACTATGAACTTAGTGAAATTCCACTTTATCTCTGAATTATTTTTGTAGTCCTTATCAATTGTCTTAAGCATAGCGCTCATTGCAAGAGCCTTTGGTCCCTTGCCGAAGCCCTCAAATGTCTTCTGCGACTTAAGATACTTGAAAAGCTCTATAGCTGTTTCGCCATTAACATCAGCCTTCTTCATCTGAGGGAACTGTGTGTTATAGTGAAGTGAGCAAAACTCATGAATCTCCTCATCTGTACCAGGTGTCTGACCTGCGAACTGATTGCAAGGAACATCTACAATCTCAAGTCCCTTGTCATGGTATGTCTCATAGATGCTTTCAATATCTTTGTACTGTGGTGTGAATCCACAACCTGTGGCTGTATTAACT
>JAGBJE010000047.1 GCA_017934625.1 Pseudobutyrivibrio sp.
ATGTATTTTTTCATATTATTAAAAACAATATCATAGGCCTCTGGCCACATATGAATTCCGTCTTTGGAAAGCTCTGGCCTTAAATGTCCCTCGCTATTACATAATCCATCATTTACATCAATGAATTTATAATTGAATTCCCTTGAAAGCTCCCTTGCCACTGCGTTTGCTTTATCAAGGCGCTCTAGCCTGTAATTTACACTGGTGATATAACCATCCCCCGGCATATCCTTGGCAACCTCAGGGCTAACAGGATAGTATGCCATCATATACACAGATGTATTTGGAAGCTCAGTCTTAATTTTATTAAGCAGCCTTCTATAGTCCTCCTCAAATCTTTCCTCAGTCTCATCTGGGATACTGATATCATTAGTACCGATGTTTATAAATATCTTGGAAGGCTCAAGCTCTAACACCTGTTCCTTTACTGCCTCTATCATCTCTGGAATGGTGTATCCACCAATTCCTCTGTTATAAATCACTGCATCTAAACCATTATTAAGTGCTATCTCATTTATGGGAAACTGCTCCATCAAGGATGAGCCTGTAAAAAGAATCTGCCCCTTTTGCACCAGTGTATTCATGTGCTTGTATATTTTTCTTTTTAATTCCTTTTCTTCAAGGAAAAACTTTTCTAATTCATTCATTTTAAATTACCGCCCCTGTTAATTTAAGAAAATTATATAAGTATATATCTTTAATTACAAGTTACCAGGGCTTTCGCTTACCTTGATTTTGCATTAATTCTATTGCATTTGCATGGTTGCAAAAAAACACCGCCTGACATTTGACTGTCAGACGGTGCATTATTATGAAAAAAGTATTGGGAAAAACTTAGTTAAGACCTGTCCACTTCCACTCAGCGATTTCAGGCATATCAACACCTACATCATGGATGTAAGTCTTGTGCTCAACGAGCTTATCCTTCATCTTCTGCTTGAGGAATGCGCCCTTGTTACCAATCTGTGGCATGTTGTTAAGCATAGCAATAACAAGGTTGAAACGGTCAATCTTATTCTGAACTCTCATATCGAATGGAGTTGTGATTGTACCTTCCTCATGGTAACCATATACATGAATGTTTCTGTTTGTTCTTGTATATGTAAGCTCATGGATAAGTGTTGGATATCCATGGAATGCGAAGATGATTGGCTTATCCTTTGTAAAGATTGAATCATATTCAACATCTGTAAGACCATGTGGGTGCTTGTTGCTTGGCTCCATCTTCATAAGGTCAACTACGTTTACGAAACGAACCTTAACCTCTGGCATCTCCTTGTGGAGGATGTCAACAGCTGCAAGAGCCTCAAGTGTAGGTGTGTCACCACAGCAAGCAAGTACGATGTCTGGCTCTTCTCCTGTGTCTGTTGAAGCCCAATCCCAGATACCGATACCCTGTGTGCAGTGCTTAACAGCCTGCTCCATTGTAAGCCACTGTGGTCTTGGGTGCTTAGATGCAACGATTGCATTTACATAGTTCTTGCTCTTTAAGCAGTGATCCATTGTAGAGAGCAAGCAGTTAGCATCTGGTGGAAGATAAAGTCTTACCACGTCTGCCTTCTTGTTAGCGATGTGATCAAGGAAACCTGGATCCTGGTGTGTAAATCCGTTGTGATCCTGTTGCCATACATTTGATGTAAGAAGAAGGTTAAGTGATGCAATTGGACGTCTCCATGGAAGGCTGTTGCAAACCTTGAGCCACTTAGCATGCTGAGCTGCCATTGAATCGATGATTCTGATGAAAGCTTCGTAGCTTGCGAAGAAGCCGTGACGACCTGTAAGAAGGTAACCCTCTAACCAGCCTTCACACATATGCTCTGAAAGCATTGAATCCATTACACGACCATCCTTAGCAAGGAACTGATCTGTGCCTTCTTCGATTGGTGAGTTCCAATCTCTATTTGTAACCTCGAATACCTTGTTAAGACGGTTAGACATTGTCTCGTCTGGTCCAAAAATACGGAAGTTCTTCTGATCCTCGTTAAGCTTGAATACGTCACGGATGTATCCACCAAGCTCAATCATATCCTGCTTTTCAACAGCGCCTGGAGCTGGAACATCTACTGCGTAATCGCGGAAATCTGGAAGTCTAAGGTCGTGAAGAAGCTTACCACCGTTTGCATGTGGGTTAGCACCCATACGTCTGTCTCCCTTTGGAGCAAGCTCCTCAAGCTCAGGAATAAGACGACCATTCTCATCGAAAAGCTCCTCTGGATGATAGCTCTTTAACCACTTCTCAAGGATTTCCATGTGCTCTGGCTTATCCATCATAACTGGAACCTGGTGAGCTGCAAATGATCCTTCAATCTTGTTTCCGTCTACTACCTTAGGACCTGTCCATCCCTTTGGTGTACGAAGAACGATCATTGGCCATACTGGTCTTGTAGCATCGCCTGTCTCTCTAGCGTGCTTCTGGATAGCCTTAATCTTATCCATACACTCATCAAGAGTCTCTGCCATCTTCTTGTGCATAACCTTAGGGTCATCACCTTCTACGAAGTGTGGCTCCCAGCCCATACCTGTGAAGAAGTTTACAAGCTCTTCGTGTGACATACGAGCAAGGATTGTAGGGTTTGAAATCTTGAATCCGTTAAGGTGAAGGATTGGAAGAACCGCACCATCTGTAATAGGATTTAAGAATTTGTTTGACTGCCATGATGTAGCAAGTGGGCCTGTCTCAGCCTCGCCATCACCAACAACGCAAGCTGCAATGAGCTCTGGGTTATCGAATACTGCACCAAATGAGTGAGCGATAGAATATCCAAGCTCACCACCCTCATGGATTGAACCTGGGTTCTCTGGAGCAACGTGGCTTGAGATACCGCCTGGGAATGAGAACTGCTTACAAAGCTTCTGCATACCGTCGATATCACGGCTTACGTTTGGATAAACTTCGCTGTAAGAACCCTCAAGGTATGTGTTAGCAACGAAGAAGTTTCCGCCGTGACCTGGACCAGAAATAAGGATCATATCCTGGTCATATTTATTAATTACACGATTGAGGTGTACATAGATAAAGTTCTGTCCTGGTACTGTTCCCCAATGTCCTACGATTTTCTTCTTAACCTGGTCTCTTGTGAGTGGCTCACGAAGGAGTGGATTGTCAAGAAGATACAACTGTGCTGCTGCGAGATAGTTAGTTGCACGCCAGTAAGCGTCCATTTTCTCTAAGTACTCGTCAGTAATCTGTGTGTGATTCATTTTACATCTCCTTTAAATACTTTAGAATTTCCTAAAAGACAAAAACCATTATACAACAATAGGATGTACATTGTACATCCTATTTTGATAATTTGTTAAATTTTTATCTAACTGCGATATATTATCTATTTTTTTGTGTATTTTGTAGAGTGTATTCTTTACCTTTTAGGGTTCTTTTTTTGCGATTTACTATTTGCCCTATATTATTTTAGCTTAGCAATTACATCTAAAACAATACTAATAGATTGCTCTGCAGCCTTACCAGCAAAGGTATTATAGTCCATTGCACTACCATCTGCATCCGAAATAGAACGTATAAGTGTAAATGGAACATTATTGACATAGCATGTATGTGCAATACTTCCGCCCTCCATATCTGCTGCAATAGCATCAAATCTCTGGCGGATTGTCTGACGCTGCTTATCGGTATCAACAAACAAATCACCTGATGCAATTACACCTGTCTGATGATAAATTCCCTTAGCATCAAGAACCTCACAAACTGCA
>JAGBJE010000005.1 GCA_017934625.1 Pseudobutyrivibrio sp.
AGAAAAGGAAACGTAATGCACCCTATTATCTTTTTCGTGCAGCTGCCTACACACCTGCAGCGTGTTATCCCTCGAGCCATCATCTACAAAAAGGAATTCAATATCCACTGAAGAAAGCTGCTCTTCCATATCTACTACTGTCTGGTAGAAGATTGGGAGGGCTTCTTCTTCGTTGTAGCATGGTGCAACGATGGTAAGTGTTTTTTTATCCATGTTTTATCCTATTTCGAATTTTATTTAGCTTTTATTATACTTTTGAAACAAGAATCCTTCAACCTCTAGCCTCTAAATGTGGTAACAGTCTCACGTATTTCCTGCACCACTTCTGGAGCCTCATTTCGATATGCAAGTCCCATAAGTGTTCCCAAGTGTCCTAAGAACTCCTTCGAATCAAATTTAATTGGTTCCGCCACATGAATAAGGTGGTTTTCTGTTTCCTTTAAGCCTTCCTCACTCATAAGCTTTTCTTCATATAGCTTCTCACCTGGACGAAGACCTATTTCCTTTATTTCAATATCAATATCAGGACGAAGACCTGCAAGCTCAATCATATTTCTAGCCAAGTCCAAAATCTTAACAGGCTCACCCATATCAAGTACGAATATCTCGCCACCACTTGCATTAGCTCCTGCCTTAAGGACTAGGCTGACAGCCTCTGGAATAGTCATGAAGTAACGAATGATATCACGATGGGTAAGGGTAACTGGGCCACCTTCGGCAATCTGTTTTTTAAACAATGGTACTACAGAGCCGTTAGAACCAAGCACGTTACCAAAACGAACTGCTACATATTCTGTGTGTCCACTACCTGCCTCAACCTTTTCGGATTCATCTATATCCACATCCAACTGATGTGTAATAAGTACAGGCAACTTATCTTCCTGGTTAGTGCGCACCATATTATCAAATGTCTGGATAATCATTTCACAAATTCGCTTTGTTGCACCCATTACATTTGTAGGATTAACAGCTTTATCTGTACTTATAAGAACAAATCTATCGCAGCCATATTTCATAGCAGCATATGCTGTCTTGTATGTACCTACTGCATTATTCTTAATAGCCTCACATGGGCTATCCTCCATAAGAGGCACATGCTTGTGAGCTGCTGCATGATAGCAGATATTTGGCCTGTATGTCTCAAACACTGAATTAATTCTACGTGCATCACGGACAGAGCCAATAAGTGTAACCAAATCTAACTCTGGATATTTACGTTTGAGCTCAAGCTGTATATCGTAAGCATTGTTTTCGTATACATCAAAAATAATAAGCTGTTTAGGATTATATTTTGCAATCTGACGGCAAAGCTCTGAACCAATAGAGCCGCCACCACCTGTAACAAGCACTACCTTTCCCTTAATCTGAGCTGCTACATCTTCCTGATGAAGGCTGATAGGGTCACGACCTAATACGTCTTCGATAGTGATATTCTGTAAGTTACCTGCGCTGATGACACCAGCTTTTTCAGCATACATATTTGGAAGCTGCTTAATCTTGCAATCAGTTTCTTTACAAATATTAATAAGGTTACGCTTGTCATTAGGAGTAATATTTGCAATAGCTATATAGATTTCTTTTACATTAAACTGCTCAACAGCGTATAGAATCTTATCGCGACCACCTATTACTTCTACACCATCAATATATCTGCCCCATTTATTTGGATTGTCGTCAATAATAGCAACAACCTTCGCCGAACCATGGGCGCCACCGTTTACAAAATTAACATCACGGAGAATCATTCGACCTGCTGAGCCCGCGCCAATTAATAATACATTGTTCTCTGAACCAGCTTCGCCACCAAATTGAACTGTATCTCTCAAAAGAAGAACGAATCTGTACGAAAAACGCACCATCATTCCAAATAAAAACTGGAATCCAATACCAAATACATAGTAAGAAATCGGCATTCTATGTATAAAGGATGTAACCACAAAAGCATTGCAAAGTAAAGTAATTATGGATGCATATATCATTCTTTTAAGCTCATAAAAGCTTGCAAATCTCCAAATGCTTCTATATAAATCCATCAGCCAATACACTACTACCACATAGATAGCATATGGGATGATGATTTCAAAATATCTATCCAAATATTGAGGTTCTATAGATGTATAATTACAATCAAACCTAAACCATAAAGCTAAAAAGTAAGATAGAATTACTGTGACAAAATCATAAAAGACTAACAAATAAGCAACCTTATGCCAGTGCTTTATCTTATCTAGAAATTTTAACATAACCAAATCCTCTCAATCCTTTTACACACAAAACCTCTACCGCCCAATAAAAGGCTGCAGAGGTTCCTGATTTCTTATATATTATAATATACTGTTTTATGCGATTTCAATGAATTCGCTTCCTATAATATCTACATTATACTCTTTAAGCTTCGTGCAAAGTTCACGAATCATATTGTAGGTAGTCTGTCCACTTATAACCTGTAAGAATACATTATTCATTTTAGAGAATTCTGAATCATACATTTCTGAAACAGGCTTATCAAGCTTGATTATGCTTACAGTCTTTCCTTGTGCCTCTAGCTTGGACTTCTGAGCTGCTAAAATTGCATCAGTCTTTTCGGTACCCTCTCCACAAACAACAAGATGAATTCCAGATTTTTCATCAAAGCTTAGGCGTGCTGCAAGATCTTCTGCGATTTTATCTGCTGAAGTACCCTTGTGACGCATTGCGTATATCTTCTTATCGTGAGCAAAACGCTCGAATGAAGTTGTATATGGATATTCGTATACATTACCAAAGTTGTTTATTCCTACAGTAGATTCAATATCCTCTGGATTTTTAATGTTCTTATTAAATATTACATAAGCAAAATAAATACATACATATAAAACTACTGCAAGCATAAAGCCAAGTACAATATTTCTCTTTCCAAAAGCTGATGTAATACTTCCTGCATCCGTTGTGCCAACAACACTGGTAGATGCCACGTCTTTGGTATGCTCAACCCAAAGCTTATCCAGTTTAGTTCTAGCAGCAAAAAGATTGTAACCTGTTTTAACCTCATACTTGTCAACAAGCTTATCAATAATCTGCTTGTTATCATCTGTTAAAGCCGCATATGCTGTCTTATAGTTATTCTGAGCAGTACTTACCTCATTAGCTTTCTGATTCTGTGTTCTTGCAAGAGAAACATCATTAGCTTGACGGCTGTTTGTAGATATCAATGTAACCTGATGCTGGCCAACTGATTTTTCAACATTTTTCTCATATGCTTTAATTGCTGAGTCAAGTGTTTCATTCCATTCATCTAAAGAAGCATCAGCAGGTAGAGTAGTCTTAACAGTAATGATTGCTACGTCTTCGCCAAAGGATGTATCAGCATTCACTTCCATATTTGAATTGCTAGGGTTCGTACTCCAAAAGCCCGAAACAGTGCACACATCATAAAGTGAGCTATCAATAGCATCTGATGAATACTCAGCTAATAAAGTATCTGTAAATGCATCATTATTAACAATATCTATATATAGTGAATATAGTGACTGAATTCTCTGGCTGGAATCACCGAGCCTAATTTCATATACAGAACTAACTGATGTACCATTCTTAAAATCTACTTGATTTAGGATGCTGTTCTGATATAAATACTCAAGTGTCTTATATTCCATATATGAAGATAAAGCTGATGAGATAGCATTGTAATCCGCATTTAACTGTTGTTGAGTAGCAGCATCTACAACAATCTCCGTATCCTCTATTTCTGTGGAAACCGTAGCACTGCTAGATAACCCACTTTTAATTCCCATCAACAAGGGAAGCACAATAGCTCCAATAAGAGCAACCACAATAATCAACTTCCACTGTTCTAATAATCTCCACATGATGTCCAGCAAATCTATTTCTCGTTCTTGGTATTCGTTATTATACATTCCGTATCTTATCCTTCCCTTTATTTATTCATATCCTTTAGTATAAACAAAGACTAAATTGGTTTCAATAGTCATAATAGGGTCGCTCAATTATTGTAAAATTGAGCAGCCCTATTATCTTTCCTATTCTCCCCTTCCTGGAAGCGGCCTCTGCTTTGCAGTAAGCTCACTTACATCTATTCGCATGACAGTTACGATAGACACCATTCGCTCATCAAACTGAAAATCATAACGCCCCGTCTGAGTCTTCATAAGGGCTGAAAGCGCTAGCATCTTCTCCTCAGGATTGTCCACTATAGACACCTGACCGAAGCCCATGATGCTTTCGTACACCATTCCATGTTGGCAGGCCATTCGACCCTCGAATGGAGCCACGTTACGCTCCATTGTGAAACAACAATTAGGATTCTTCTTAATAATATCAAGCTTACGCCCCTCGTGGGCTCCGTGTAGATAGATGATATAGTGCCCATCCGTTTTATCCTTAATTAGGCCATAATTCAACGGAACCACGTATGGCATTCCATCATCTGAAAGCCCCAGATGCAGGTAGCTGCACGTGCTTAGGATATCTTGAATTTGATTTTGGTCTGTAATTTCTCTATCTCTTCTACGCATCGTTCTTCTCCTATGTACTATATACACTTTACCACAAATAAATCAAAAATAGGGATGCTCAATTGTCGAGAATTGAGTGTCCCCATATCGTCGTTTCAGGTGAGATTAATTCTCTGTTGGCTTAATCATTAGATTTTCTGCAATTGTTGATTTCTTGGAAAACTTTAATGTGGTATAACCAATTATACTGAAGGCCACAGCTCCAACCAGATTCACAAGCAAATCCTTCATCGTATCAACGATACCAATATCAAGGTACCCACCTGGCACTACGTATGACTTTCCATCCGCTGTATTGATTATTGTTTCGGAAATGTCTCTGATAACAAAAGGCATTCCACTATTTGTAGGATCCAGCGTCACTGAACCAATTTCTTTCACTATAAAATCCTTTTGCATATCCAGATAGAATAGCTGATCCATGGTGAATTCAAAGAATTCCCAAACTACTCCAACTGTCATGGAAAAACAAAAGGCCACTAGCGTCAGGTAAAATGGAGACAAATTAATGTGTTTGCTGCTCCTATTTAAAAGATAGATGAGGGAAAAGCCGATTGCTGCACACAAGAACCCATTCATAGTGTGTAGCATTGTATCCCACCCTGGAATCATTACATAGTAATGGTTTACCTCTCCTAAGATTTCTGCCGCATAAATAAAGCCAAAGATTATTGCCTGGAACACAGCCGGGAACTCTATCTTCATCTTGTCCTGCAAAAATGCCGGCATCAAAAACAACAGCAATGACAGAACACAAATAGCTGCGCTTTCATAATTCTTTGTAATTATGCATCTTATAAGTGTAAGGATTACCAAGGTTCTAAGTATTAGGTAAAAGGCAAAGGTCCTCTTGTTTTTCTTGTAGCTGTCCACTAGGGAATTTTTGTAGTCTATTAGTTTCATTTATCAAAAAACCTTTCCAAAAGAGGTCAAATATCTTGACTGTGTTCCAACAATTTAAAATTTCTCTATCTCAACCTTGATTCCCTGTAAGAATCTTATTTCTATAGCTCTATTTTTCCTTGAAACATAATCAATTATACCTACCAAGAATATAAGAATCGTTAATGGGATAATACTTATTCCAACAACAGTGTAAATATCTAAAAGAGAATCAATTAACACCTCAAATGACCTTGTACCGACACTTTCAGCCTTTGGCATGTAAGCAACCACCACTGAAACTATTACTGTCAAAATCGCTATAATCAGAGTAAAAAACTGGGGTATTAGATTTATAATTCTATAATCCATTTTAGATAATTCATAGCTTGTTTCTACACTCATACTTTTGTACCAAATCAAATCATTAATATAATTTATAAGATTATCAAGTTCTTCCCTACTGTATTTTTTATATTTCTTGGAACAATCGGCAAAATATATATTCGAAGATTCTTCTACATTTTTACCAAGGCACTGCTTCTTATAATTTTTATAATCAACCTCAAAATATTTTTTGAATTCTTTTATTGCTATCATCTTAATCACCTCATTCCTATTCTTAATACATTACAACAACGCCGCATCCGCCAACTGCCAACACATATAACGCATCAGCAGTCACACCTGAAAAAGTCATATCTATTACTTGACGACTTGCATTATCATTAACCTCTCACCATAAATATTCTACCTTTTCCCGCAACTAACTGGTAGGCATCCACCATTGCTTCATCCTGCTGTAGCTTAATAGCCTGAATATAGCCCATATATTCCATGTAAACCACAAAACAATCCCTGGTCTTCAGTTTCTTCACATCTGTAAATCTTGCTTTGCGATATTTTATCCCATAACATATGTGCCGTCTTATCTAATACTTTGTGTGTTTCTGAAGAAGTATCAAAAATCATATTGTCCTCGCCATCCAAATAAGCACTCCATAGTTTCCCATTATTACAAAACTGAATAGGAGTTATCATCGTATTGAACTTCATTTCATCTTTTATACCTTTATAGGACAAATCTTTTGCATGCGCTTTAAAAAACTCACTCATTATCGAAGATATGTTAAAATCGCATAACGTAACCTCATCAAATCAATTTGTTTATAATATATCATTATCTGTTTATTGAAAACAATAAAGTTTGGCAAACCCTCAAAAACTTTGATTATCCTATTCCCTTCTATACAAAAGGGCCAGCTGCATAAATAACAGCTAGCCCCTTTAAAAAGACAAATTTTAATTTCCTAAATTATAGTTTAAATTCAATATGTTTGCAATAGCGTCCTGAAGAACTCTGGAGTAATTTAGCCCCGCTTCATCAGCCTTTACTGTCATCCAATATGGAACAGTGCAATTCTTTCTAACTGCGCGATTGTCATATTGTCTACGGTATTCAGCCAAATCGACATCTACCATTGTTTGCAAACCATCGGAATAGTCAAAAATATCATTATTTTTTTTGGCCTTTTTTACAGCCTCTTTATATGTAGAAGCTCCTGGTAAATCATTTTCCTGCCCCATGCAAGCTAAACCAATATAATCTCTAGCCATTTCTATAGCATCTGCTAAATCTGCCCCCTCAGTGTAGCCATCTAAATCAGGAATATAAACCAAAAAAACATCACCAGATTGTTTAATTAATACCGGATATGCAACCTTCATAATAGCACCTTTCCACTCTTCCCCTACAGAAAAATCAAGCAAGATAGGGATTAAATCCCCGCCTTCTTGATAATCTACTTAGCTGTTATCTCGTTAAGTTCTCTATGTCTCGGTATCACGACCTATGTTGTACCGTTGGTATAAATATCATGACTTCCACCATTTCTCAACAGATAAAAGCCAGCATTTTCAAGGTTTTTAATTAAAATTTGTCTTTTCATTTCAGTTACCTCGAAAATGTATTCTCCTCTATTCTTATACGCATTTAATACGCATTGTCAATCCTGATTCTTTTTATTATTCCATATCTTTTTTATATTGAT
>JAGBJE010000048.1 GCA_017934625.1 Pseudobutyrivibrio sp.
CATTGCAACCTACAAGCACAATGATTGTTACAATAATTGAAATCAATAGTGGATTTAAAAATCCAAATCCAAATTTTCTTTTAAGCTTCGCACCAATTGCATAGGATATCAAACTAATGGTAACACCTGCATAAGCGCTGTTTTGCATAAATTCTGCCATTATTTTGCCTCCTTTGCACTGCGTCTGATGATTGCCTGTGAAATAAGGCCTGTTGCACCCATAACTGTAAATATAGTAATTACTGTAATCACTGAGACTGGAAGGAGCACTGGCTCTAACACATTCCATGAAGACATAAGGCCTACACCAGCCGGAATAAACATTACAGGCATAATCTCTATCAAAAATCTGCCTGTCTCCCTTACTTGGCTAAGCTTGATTACACCGGTAAGCAGGAATATAAACATAAGCACCATTCCATAGATGCTGGCAGGAATAGGTAGTGGTAACACAGCCTTTAGTATCTCGCCCATCAATGAAACCGCTAAAATTATCAGAAACTGTTTCAAATACTTCATATATAATCTTCCTCTAAAAAAAATTAGGGCCTGGTATTCTATCCCCAAGCCCCAATTTATTATACTACTTATTTAATTAATTATTGTCTTTTTTTACATACCTGATTAAAACTTTACAACCTCAGGTGCATCTGTAAATGAGCTAAAGGTTGCAGTAGCATTCTTAAAGTAAAGAACCTCTGTGTTATCATCATCTGCAGAGTACATGCTCTGAAGTGAAGGATAAGCATCCAGCATAGATACCTTTGCGTCTCTTCTATCATCAGAAACAAGCTCACCTGCTACTCTAAGCCACTTGCCATCCATAAAAGCACAAATTTCAGCCTTAGGATTAGCATGAAGCTGCTTAGAAACATCCTTTGACTTTCCAGTCTGAATGTAAAGCTTGCCTTCAAAGATATGGGCTGTACCAAATGGACGAACCCTTGGCTGGTCCCCATCTACTGTTGCAAGGTAATATGTACCTGCATCCTTTAAAAACTGAACTACTTTTTCCATAATATGCCTCCTTATCTATGATAACATCATAACCCTATTATAGATTTTGTTCAACCGAATTGTGCACATTCTTTATAATTTAATATATTAATTAGCTATAAATATTGATGTAGGACCGTCCTTGCGAAGCATGAAATCTACTATGATAAAAGCGATAACGGCAATAATAACAAGAACTGTTCCAACTGTATTTTTCACGCTTCTTTCTCTTTTAAACTTTCGCTCCTCCTGGTTCTTAAAGCCTCGGATGAATCCTGGGAAATTTCTATATACCATAATCACGGCAGATATTATCATTATTATTCCTGCCACTGGGTCAAATTCGATAAATGCAAAAGGTATTGCAAATACAGCAATTGCTACTGCTCCAAGAGGAAGCAAGCCTGTAAGTAAAACAATCAGGCCACCAGCTACAGATGAAACGATTCCTCCAAATGGCATAAGGATGATTATCCAGGCACAGGTAACTGCAACACCCTTACCACCCTTAAACTTGCGCCATACAGGGAAATTATGACCAAGAAGTACACCAAATCCAGCAAACAGCATGGAATTGTACCAAATCACTTCTCCAAATAAGAAATAAGCAAGCCCCATAGCAAGTATCGTCTTTGCGATATCTCCAACTAAAACCATAATCCCAGGAAACTTTCCCACATTGCACATGATATTAGCCATGCCAGGATTTCCAGAACCGATTTCTGCTACATCCTTCCCTGTAAATCTCTTTGCTATAAAA
>JAGBJE010000049.1 GCA_017934625.1 Pseudobutyrivibrio sp.
AAATGGAGATGTAACTATAACTCTCAGTATAGACTAAAATATTCTCCTATGGGTATTCTTCTGCAGGCACATGTTCTAAATCAGAATAATTAGTTTCAAAGTTTAGTTCTGTGCTTGCAATTTCCTCATCAAATCCTTTTAAAGCATCAAAAGGGCTGAATATCTTTGCTCGTCTTGCTAAGTCCATTGGTGGATGTTTCATATAAAAATCATCGTAAGGTTCATGTTGGGGCTTTCCTTTTTCTAGGACTTTTCTGTATCTTTCTTCCATTGTATCAATTCCTCTCGGTGTATTGCGAACATATTTTCCCGAATAAATGTTTGCACATTGATAATACACCAGAACAGGGGGCTTGGAAAAGAGAACAAATTATAAAATTTTTGCAAGAACAATAACTGGCACTGGAAACACCAGAGTAAAGACTTGACTATTTCAAAAAAGAGGACTATAACATAATCGAACACGAGAAAATACGAAACGCCAATTGAATATCGACATTCCGCAGATTTCCCTGCTCAAATTTTTGTATTTTAGGAGGAAGAGACAAATGGATACTTACAGAGTACAAAGACGTGACATGGAAAAGAAGGCAAAGAGGTTGAGAAGAGAAGGCTACGTTACAGGTAACCTGTTCGGTAAGGATATCGAACAATCAATCCCACTCCAGTTCGAGGTTAAAGAGGCTGAGGCTCTTAGAAAGAGCGGACACACTCAGATGACACTTGATTTGGAAGGAAAGAAGTACAATGTGTTACTTAAGGAACTACACTATGATGCAGCTAAGCATCAGATTGTAGAGATGGATTTCCAGGAGCTTGTAAAAGGCGAGGTTATCCATGCAACAGCTGAGATTATTCTTGAGAATAAGGAAGCTGTTACAGAAGGTGTTTTAGAGCAACTCATATCTGAGGTGGCATATAAAGCCAAAGCTGAGGATGTAGTTGAAAAGATTGAAATAGACTGCAGTACACTGAGACTTGGTGATACAATTACAGTCGCAGACTTAGCAATTTCAAAGAACAAGAAAGTTGATGTAACCACAAACGCTGATCAGGTAGTTGTTGAGGTTATTGCAGCAAAGAATGAGGTCGCTGATACTGATGAGGAAGAAGATTCTACTCAGGCAGCTTCATAAAGAAAAAAATGTGTGCAACGAAATGTAACAAATCGTTGCACCATTTTTTTTTGGCCTTAGAATTCTTGCAATATTAAATAAGTAATTGAAATCGGAAACTAATCAAAATGGAGTTTTGCAAAGCAAAACTCCATTTTGTGTTTGCGTGCCATGGGCGCGCTCTAATATTAGTCTCAATGTTAGAAAATTTATTTAATTTTCCCTCTTACTCGATTTTACACATTTTCAACATAGAAATTTTATACACTATGAATAAATAACTGTAGAAGAGAGGTGGCGCAGGTGAAGACATTTTTCAAGAAAATACATACAGAAAGTTTTAGATGGTATGATGAAATACTAATAGTTTTGTTGCTTGCCGCTGCCATGATGATTATTTGCGGGCAAATAATAGGAGCTTTGGTTATAGCTCCTTTTAGTCAAATGATTGAGAAGGATAGCACTGGGTATTGGGAGATGTTCTCTATGTATTTCGGCTTCATAGGTACATGGGTAGTTTTTATGATTGCCTTCCTAATTGTAAAAAAAGACAGACCAATACTTAAGGCTTTGTGGACTGCCCCAAGAGGAAATAATATCAAATATTTGGGAATTGGCTTTTTGATAGGATGTGGTCTCAATATAATATGTGCTATTGCAGCAATACTAAATAGAGATATTTCGCTGCAATATGATTCTTTTCATTTGTTTAAGCTACTGCTTTTGCTAGTTGCTGTTTTTATACAGTCTTCTGCTGAAGAATTGGTTTGTAGAGGATTTATATTTCAGCGATTAAGAAGAGGATACCGCAAGCCGTTAGTTGCAATTATCGGGAATGCGTTGCTGTTCACATCAATGCATCTTTTTAATCCAGGAGCTAGTGTCATTCCGATGATGTCGGTATTGGTAGCAGGTTTATTATTCTCATTAATGGTTTATTACATGGACAGTATATGGTGTGCCATGGCTGCACACACAGCTTGGAATTACACACAAAATGTGATACTTGGACTTCCAAATAGTGGATTGGTTTCTCCAGTTTCAGTTTTTAAATTGGATGCTGCATCAGCCAAAAGCAGCTTTGCATATAACGTTGAATTTGGTTTAGAGGGATCTATTTTGGCGATAACTGTTATGACTATTACAGGGCTTGCGATTATCATTATATATAGAAAAAAGAAACTTTTACCATTCAACCCATGGACTGAAGTGTAGTTGAAAGGAGAAAAATCAATGGATAAAAAAATTAGAAATCATTCAATTTGCGAGAAAAAGCCATTATTAGCCATTGTGCTGGCAATGATTATTCCAACGTTGGCTGTAGGTCTAGGCTCAATAATAGGTGGGCAGATTTCAGAGGAAGCAGGAAATATTGGAATGTGCATCGTGGCAATCATAATGATGTTTGTTTTTAAAGCTTGGTTTACTCCATATTTTAAAGGCTTTTTTAAGCCTGAAAATTCTGCAAAAAATATTTTTATATTAATGCTACCTTTTATACTTTTTATCGTATATACGTTATGTGAACCATTGATTTTGAAGAGAGAATTTTATTTCGCGCCTTCTTTTAAAGCAATTACAATGGGGCTTTCAGCTGGATTTGGGGAAGAGTTAATGTTCAGATTATTCACTCTGGCAATTGTTATGAAATATGTAAAAAAAGAAAAACGAATTCTTTCAGTGATTTTATTAGCTGTATTCTTCGGTTTGGCACACATGGGAAATCTTAAAGAGGGAGCGGATTTGGCCATGACCGTGGTGCAGATATTCCACTCAACATTTATGGGATTATTGTTTAGTGCATTGTACTTAAAAACAGGTAGTGCAATATTCCCAATATTTGCCCATGGTTTTTACGATTATATTTGTTTTGTAACAGACCCATCGGTTTCTTCGGATGGCATAATTACACAGCAGTACTCGACACCAGCGATGGTGCTTTCAATAGTATCAGCTGTGATGGTTGGAACAGTGACATTTTGCATGTTTATTAATAATGATTTTTCCACCGCCAATAAGATATGGGCTAAGAAATGGAATGTGGAGAAAGTGGAAGAGTAAGTGATCGGGGAATTTTATGGATTCTACATTATATAATCCCAAAAACCAAGGAATACAGATTCGGCTTAGGCGCTATCGAGATAGCCTGGCAATAAGCGGTGGAATGGTAATTGTCATGTCTATATGGGATATCATCAAACTTTTTATTGGATTTTTCCTAGGGGAAGACACAATAGAGGAGCTTGTTGAAGCAGTCATAAATGATAGCGGTAGCCCGGTTATCGGCGATGAATATGAGAGTGTAGTGAGAATCGTGCTGTGGGTAACAATATTGCTAATACTTTTATTATTCAGTGCTGTTATTTTTTTGTACCATCTTTACATTGGTTTAAATGCTTATAGAGTGGGCAGGCAGACGGCAAAAAAACGCAAACGGCTTTATATTTTGCTTACCTTTCTGAGCACAATATTTGCAGGATTATTAATAATGTCGAATCTTTTAATCCTCATTAATGCAACGGATGCTAGTGGCAATGTTGATTTTGCCTTTTTAATAATGGAGGTTACCGCTTTTATTAACTACATTTTCATTTTGTATTCAGTATATAAAATCAGAATACTTGAAAAAGCAGAGGGGGGAATGGCATGACGATATGGCAGAAAGTAAAAAACGTGCTGTTGGCTGTTTCCATGATTGCAATAGGCGTAGCCATGATATTCTACGGGGAAAAAGCGTACTTTGTTATAATCGCTCTGTTTTCAATTGCATTAGAGATTATGGGACTTAGGAAGCTTATTTTCTATTTTAGTATGGCTCGTCACATGGTAGGGGGACGGAATATCCTGTTTCGTGGAATCCTGTTCTTTGATTTTGGAATATTTACTGGTTCTCTTGTGTGGGTACCAAAGGGATATATTCTGGTTTATTTGGCAGGAACACTTGCATTTTCAGGTGTAGTAAATATTATTGGTGCAAGTGAAGCAAAACGAATTGAAAGCTCATGGAAGTTTAAGACCTTTCAGGGAATTGTTAAGATTTTATTTGCTATTATCTGCTTGATTTTCATGCGTAGTGAAGTGAGAGTAGTAGACATTTGTGCAATAGGCTTTATTTTATCGGCGGTCATGAGTATAGCTAATACATTCCGCCGTCAGCAGGTTATTACCATCGATTAAACAGGAGAAAAAGATGCAGGAAGATTTTCATTATTATGCAACCTACTGTGCTGCATTATTGGCAGGATATGAACATAGTGATTGTCTTGAGATTTGTTATGCCGCCCAGCTAGTGGACCACTGTTCTGTGACTTGGCTGAAAAAATCTGGTGGCCCTTCCAGTGCGGCTACCACTCAGCTGCAGGCAGAGCTTTTGCAAGCTAGGACTGACCCAATCGGTATTTGCGATATAACTAGAATCTGGGCGGCTTTTCATTTTTTGCCTAGGGATTTGTATGCAGCTGTGGATAAGGGGTGGAAGAGCTACAGAGATAAATATCGCCTAATATGTGGTCCGAATGGAGAACTGCTAGTAGATACAGTGAAGCTTGCAAAGGGCCAGGGAACAGAAGCAGCAGGTATCGCTATGCATGTGCTTGCAGATACTTGGGCACACACATATTTTGCGGGGACACCTTCCCTTGTAATTAACAATACAAATTGGTATTTTTATGAATTGTTTCCTGTTGATGGCGCAGAACCTGAGCGAAAACAGATTGTCTTTTCTCATAATCCATCTGCATCGGAGGATGTGGATAAGCCGGTATATGTTGGCAGTGTTTATCAGTCAAATGAGCATTCTATCATGAACCTTGGACATGGCCGTGCAGGGCATCTTCCAGATTACAGTTACATCAGATATGTTTATCTGCCTGCATGGGGCGGTTACAAGGAGATTATCAAGGACAATCCTCATGATTATGAGCATGCCTTTGCTCAGATGGTCTATGCTCTCAGTTACCTTAAGGGAG
>JAGBJE010000050.1 GCA_017934625.1 Pseudobutyrivibrio sp.
GTATCACGAATTCTAGATTCCGCAGCTGTGGTATTTTCAACTACATTATCCACATTTTTTACAGAGTGTTCCAGTCTGTTTTGAACAGCACCAAAGTAGCTGCGCATATTTGAGACTTTGTTAATTGCATCAGCCACAACACCCGTCTTAAACAATAAAATGAACCATCCATAGTTCGGTAGTTAGCATCCATGCTAATATATGTATCGTCAAAATGCTTGTTTATATGATAGTAAATATTGGTAAATGACTGGTACTTTTTTTAATTTAACTACTTAAAGTTTATAAGTAGCTCTTGGATTATTTATAAATCTTAGGTACACTATTGTAGCAAACTAATTGATACACTTGAAAGGATTTCTACTATGAATACAGTGAAGGTGAGAAATATAGTTATAGGTGAGGGCATGCCAAAGATTTGTGTGCCCGTTTTTGGAAAGACCAAGGATGAGATTCTCAATGCTGCAACAGCTCTTAAGGATGTGGATTTTGATATAGTGGAATGGCGTGTGGATTGGTATGATTATGGGACTGATTTCGCTAAAGTGAATGATGTGCTAAAAGAACTTAGCAAAGTATTAGGTGACACACCACTTTTGTTTACATTTCGCACAGCTGACGAAGGCGGCGAGAAAAATATAGATAAGGATACCTACCTTAAATTAAATATAGATATAATATCAGCCGGATTAATAGATATGGTTGATGTTGAATTGTTTTCTGGGGATGATATTGTAAAAGAAATTATAGCAAAGGCACATGCTAACAATGTGGCAGTCGTTGCATCTAATCATGATTTTGATAAAACACCTGACAAAGATGAAATCATAAGTCGCCTTATTAAGATGCAAAAGCTTGGTGCTGACATTCCAAAAATTGCTGTTATGCCTAACTGTAAAAAGGATGTTATCACACTGCTTGCAGCAACAGAGGAAATGACTACATCTCATGGAGACACCCCAATAATTACCATGTCTATGGGTGGTACTGGGTTAATAAGCAGATTGTGTGGCGAAGCCTTTGGGTCAGCTGTAACCTTTGGGGCAGTGGGCAAGGTCTCTGCCCCAGGCCAAATGAAGGCATCGGATTTAGGTGATATTCTAAGAATGATTCACAAAGCAATATAGGTTATTATATTTCCAAGGTGTAAGGAGAAATGCTATGAAACTTAATTATAATATTGTGCTTATTGGTTTTATGGGAACTGGTAAATCTACTATATCAGCCTATTTAAGTGAACAATTTGGTATGGAAGCTATAGACATGGATCAGGTTATCTCTGAAAGAGAGGGTATGCCTATTTCAAGGATTTTTGAAATCCATGGTGAAGAGTATTTTAGAAATGCAGAGACTAATCTTTTGAAGGAATTGCAGACTAAAAAAAATGTTGTTATTTCTTGTGGTGGTGGAACCCCTCTTAGGGAAGAAAACGTTGTAGAAATGAAGAAAAACGGAAAGGTTGTTCTTCTTACAGCAAAGCCAGAGACTATATTTAACCGTGTTAAAGATAATCATGACAGACCACTTATTGAAAATAATAAAAGCGTAGAATTTATTGAAGAGCTTATGCTTAAGCGTAAGGATAAATATATTGCAGCGGCAGATGTTATTATCGAGACTGACAATAAGGAAAAACAGCAGATTTGCCATGAGCTTATAGATGCATTGAAATGATAAAAAGCCTCAGGACTATCCAATTGGATAGCTCTGAGGCTTTCTGTTTTTATAGACAACAAATTCATTGAAACCACAATCTTTTAGTAAATCTGGAAGGAGATTAAAATCTGCAGCAATGTCTGAAGGCTCATGTGCATCAGCACCAATAGTTATTAGCTTTCCTCCTAGCTCATGATATCTTTTTATTATGCTAGGTGCAGGATTAGGTGCACCCATTCCCTTTCTAAAAGCGGCAGTGTTGATTTCTAAAGCCTTATCAAGTTTAATTATTCGTTCAAGAATTGCATCTATAATATCTGCGTAAGGCAAGTGAGTGTTGTGCTTTTTGCTCTCAGATGGTGCGTAGCGGAATGCATAATCTAAGTGACCTAAAGTATCAAAATCAGTAAATGCAGTAATATTTTCTAATATACACTCATAGTATCTTTTTAATAGTATATCCTCGGAATCTCTTTCCCAAAAGCTTTCAAAGTATGGATCCCATTTATCAACTAAATGGGTACTTCCAATAATAAAATCATAAGGGAATGCACTTACGGCCTCCCTGCATTTATCTACGATATGAGGCTGTATTCCCACCTCTAATCCGGTAAGAACAGTGAAGTTTTCGTTGGATTCTGACAGTGCTAATTCATGTTGAGTAGGATAGTAGCGTTCCAAATCTAAATCAAAGAATCCAAATTCCTTAGGGTAGTCTAAATCCAGGTGGTCCGTGAAAGTGATGCCACGTAGTCCTTTAAGCTTTGCAGCTTTTATCATATTAATAGGTTCGGCGTCAGAATCTCCTGAAAAATTACTGTGCATGTGATTGTCCCAAAGCATATCTGCCTCCCGAAAATATATTCATAATATTCAAATAATTCTACCATAGGCCTTGATTTAAAACTAGTTTTGGATTCATAAAATAGTAAAGTTTGAGAAAAATTTAACAATATTTCATTTTGGGGTTGAAATCTATTTAGACATTGTATAAAATGAAGTGCATAAGGGCGCTTTTGAGCGACCTAAGAAAATTTTAAAAGAATCTTTAGGAGGATTTAAAAATGGCAGTAAGAGTAGCAATCAACGGTTTTGGCCGTATCGGACGTCTTGCATTCCGTCAGATGTTCGGAGCAGAAGGTTACGAAGTAGTAGCAATCAACGACTTAACTAGCCCAAAGATGTTAGCACATCTTTTAAAGTATGATTCATCACAGGGAAAGTACGAGCATGCAGCTGAGGTTTCTTACACAGATGATTCAATCATCGTTTGTGGTAAGGAAATCAAGATTTATGCATTCCCAGATGCAAACAATTGCCCATGGGGAGACCTTAAGGTTGACGTAGTTCTTGAGTGCTCAGGCTTCTACACATCAAAGGAAAAGGCACAGGCTCATATCAATGCAGGTGCTAGAAAGGTTGTTATCTCTGCACCAGCAGGAAACGATCTTCCTACAATCGTTTACAATACAAACCATGAGACACTTAAGGCTTCTGATACAATCATTTCAGCAGCTTCATGTACAACAAACTGCTTAGCACCTATGGCTGACGCACTTAACAAGTACGCTCCAATCCAGTCTGGTATCATGGTAACAATCCACGCTTACACAGGTGATCAGATGACACTTGATGGCCCACAGAGAAAGGGTGATCTTCGTCGTTCACGTGCAGCAGCAGTTAACATCGTTCCTAACTCAACAGGTGCAGCTAAGGCTATCGGTCTTGTTATCCCTGAGCTTAACGGAAAGCTTATCGGATCTGCACAGCGTGTTCCTACACCAACAGGTTCTACAACAATCCTTACAGCAGTTGTAAACAAGAAGGATGTTACTGTTGAGGGTATCAACGCAGCTATGAAGGCAGCAGCTAACGAGTCATTCGGTTACAACGAGGATGAAATCGTTTCTTCAGATATCGTAGGTATGAGATTTGGTTCTCTCTTCGATGCTACACAGACAATGGTTTCTAAGATTTCTGATGACCAGTATGAGGTACAGGTTGTTTCTTGGTATGATAACGAGAACAGCTACACATCTCAGATGGTTCGTACTATCAAGTACTTCTCAGAGTTAGCTTAAAAATTGTCTATTTGCCCATCTGCTTCGTTATGTTGCGCTTGCAGTACTTAGTACAGCTTCGCTTACATGCCTCGCATATGGCCAAATATCCGAATTTTTGGATTTGTTAGGGGTCCGGTCCTTATGGACCGAACCCCTTTTTATTTTAGATATTTAAGTGAGCTAGTAGGAAAAAAGCTCTTAGGTTTCTGAGTGAGACATTTTAGTCGAAGGAAGAAACACTAAGGCTTGTGGCCGTAACTGGCGGACTTGGATTATTAAGGAGGAATAGAATAATGGCATTAAATAAGAAGACAGTTGATGACATCAACGTTAAGGGCCGTCGTGTTCTTGTTCGTTGCGATTTCAACGTACCACTTAAGGCAGGAGAGATTACAGATGATACACGTATCAAGGCAGCTCTTCCTACAATCAACAAGCTTATCGCTGATGGTGGAAAGGTTATCCTTTGCTCACATCTTGGTAAGGTAAAGAATGGTCCTAACGAGGGCGAGTCACTTGCACCAGTTGCTAAGCGTCTTTCAGAGAAGCTTGGTAAGGAAGTTACATTTGTATCTGATTACAACGTAACAGGCGAAGCTGCTACAAAGGCAGTTGAGGCTATGAAGGAAGGAGATGTAGTTCTTCTTCAGAATACTCGTTTTAGAGGCGAGGAAGAGACAAAGAACGGTGAAGCTTTCTCTAAGGAGCTTGCTGATCTTGCAGATGATTATGTATGCGATGCTTTCGGTTCATCACACAGAGCTCATGCTTCTGTAGCTGGTGTTACAAAGTTCATCACAGCTAAGGGTGGTTCTAACGTAGTTGGATACCTTATGCAGAAGGAAATCGACTTCCTTGGAAACGCTGTTGAGAATCCTGTACGTCCTTTCGTAGCAATTCTTGGTGGTGCTAAGGTAGCTGATAAGCTTAACGTTATCAACAACCTTCTTGAGAAGTGCGACACACTTATCATTGGTGGTGGTATGTCATACACATTCCAGAAGGCACTTGGATATGAAATTGGTAAGTCACTTTGCGACGACACAAAGCTTGATTACTGTAAGGAAATGCTTGAGAAGGCAAAGAGCATGGGTAAGGAAATTCTCCTTCCACTTGATTCTGTTACAATCGCAGGCTTCCCAGATCCAATCGATGCTCCAGTAGAGTGCATCACATATGATACAGAGAACATGCCAGCTGACAGAGAGGGTTGCGATATCGGACCTAAGACAGTTGAGCTTTTCGCTAACAAGGTTAAGACAGCTAAGACAGTTCTTTGGAACGGACCAATGGGTCTTTTCGAGAACCCAGCACTTGCTGTAGGTACAAAGGCAGTTGCTCAGGCACTTGCTGATACAGATGCTACAACAATCATCGGTGGTGGTGATTCAGCAGCAGCTGTTAACCAGATGGGATTCGCTGACAAGATGAGCCACATCTCTACAGGTGGTGGTGCATCACTTGAGTTCCTTGAGGGTAAGGAGCTTCCAGGCGTTTACGCAGCAGACGACAAGTAAAATTCGTCTTCTTCCTAAAAATTTCTGCGTTAACAGAAAGCTCGCAGTAGGTTTACTACAGCTTCGTATCTGTTGCTTTGAAATTTTTGAAAGAATCCGAATTTAATCGTAAAGGCGATATGTTTTTATTATTAAAATAATTTTAAATAGCCATGAGTCAGAAATTTAGCAAATACTCTCAAAAGACCTTGATGAGCCATCCCTACTTAGATGGCACGAAAGTGGCATCTTACGTAGGGCAATGAGCGAATAAGAGCGCAAGCATGTCTGTGAGAGTGTTTGATAAATTGATGGCGAAATGGCGAGAGAAGAGGTAAATTATGGCAAGAAGAAGAATTATTGCCGGCAACTGGAAGATGAACATGACACCTTCTGAGGCTGTAAAGCTTGTTGCTGAGCTTAAGGATTTAGTTAAAAATGATGATGTAGACGTAGTTTACTGCGTTCCTGCAATCGATATTGTTCCTGTAGTAGAGGCAGTTAAGGGCACAAACGTAAATGTTGGTGCTGAGAACTTCTACATTGAAGACAAGGGTGCTTTCACAGGCGAGATTTCAGCTCCTATGCTTGTAGACGCTGGTGTTAAGTATGTTATCATGGGTCACTCAGAGAGACGTGACATTTTTGGTGAGAATGATATTCTTATCAACGCTAAGGTTAAGAAGGCATTCGCTGCTGGCCTTACACCAATCCTTTGCTGTGGTGAGTCACTTGCACTTCGCAAGGCTGGCACATACAAGGAGTGGATCGAGCGTCAGATTACTTGGGACCTTTCAGGCGTAACAGCTGACCAGGTTAAGAATCTTGTAATCGCTTACGAGCCAATCTGGGCTATCGGTACAGGCGAAACAGCAACAGCTGATCAGGCTGAAGAGGTTTGTGCATTCATCCGTGAGCTTATTGCTAAGCTTTATGATGGTGCTACAGCAGAGGCTGTTCGTATTCAGTACGGCGGTTCTATGAACGCTTCAAATGCAGCTGAGCTTCTTAGCAAGCCAAACATTGATGGTGGTCTTATTGGTGGCGCTTCTCTTAAGCCAGACTTCGGTAAGATTGTTAATGCCTAATAGGCTTATAAAAAACTCCTAAAGTTTTTATAAATGCATCAGGTTTCTGATGCATTTTTTTTATTTAAATAGACGGATATTTATGATATAATTTGCGCTGATGGACGTTTATTAGTCTTGGAGGATTTTATGAAACGTAATATTCGTTTATTTTTAGTATTATGTATGTGCTCTTTAGCTTTTACTTCTTGTGGCAAGCAGGAAGAGGAAGTAGCTGAAGATGTGGTTGATACTACTGAACAGGTAGCCCTTGATGATGTTGAAGTAGAGGACTATACAGTTCTTAAATATAACGAGCTGGAAGTTTTGGCATATGAAGGCGACACTGATGCTATGGTTATGCTTGGTCGCATGCTTGAGTATGGTGCAGATGATGTTAAGCAAAGCTTTACAGAGGCGATTTCCTGGTATCAGATGGCTTCTGATTCAGGTAATATAGACGGTACTTGTGCTCTCGGTTATTTTTACTTAACAGGTACAGGTGTTGAAAAGGATTTAGAAAAGGCAAGTGAGCTTTTTGATACAGCTATTGAAGGTGGTTCAGTAAATGCTTATGTTGGTAAAGCTCGTACACTTTTAATGGAGCGAGACATTTCTGAGGATTCTGAAGTTGCTGATGTTATAGATGATTCTAAAAAGGATTCAACAGAATCTGATGAAGAAGACAGTATTTCAGAAGAAGATAAGGCTATCTATGATTTGTTCTATAAGGCTCAAATAGCTGGTGATGTAGATGGTGCTTATTATTTAGGCTATGCCTATGAGAATGGCATTGGTACACCGGTTGATTATAAAAAGGCATATGATTATTATTCCAGAGCTTCCAAGAATAACAGCACAGATTTAGCCGACCAATATTCTAAGAATAAGGCTAATGTTGCTATAGGTCTTCTATACATTAAAGGCAACGGTGTGGAACAGGATAGTGCTCAGGCAATAGAGTATTTTGAAGCAGCCTCTGAAGCAGGCTATGCTAAGGGGAGCTACTATTTAGGTCAGATATATGAAAATGGTGTAGGTGTTGATAAGGATTATGAAAAGGCCATGGAGTATTACCTATTGGCAGCAGATTCAGACTATGCACCTGCTTTAAACCAGATTGGTTACATGTATTACAATGGATATGGCGTAGATGTTGATTTTGCATCTGCTGTATATTATCAGAAGCTTGCAGCATTGCAGGGATATGCAATTGCTCAAGTAAATCTTGGTTTTCTTTATGAAAACGGATACGGGGTAGAGAGGAATTTGGAAACAGCTTTGTCGTATTATGAAATGGCGGCCGATTCAGGCTACGAAGGCGCTATGGAGGCTGTTGTCCGAGTAAGGGCACAGATTAATGAGGAAATGTAGCAGACAAATTATAGCAGCTAGTATAATAATCTCTTTGATTACAGGTTGTGGTAACAGTACCACTGAGCTTGATAAGGTTAATCTTACCAAGAGTGAGCCTAAGAGAATAGAGATAGTTGATTTAACAGATGCATGGGATACAATACTTAACAATAGTACTAATGCATTTATTGGAGGCCATCCTATTGATGAAACATTTTTGGGTATGGTTACAGCAGATTATGGCAATGATGTTATAGAAGAAATTGCCAGCTATGCTAATTTTGAAACACCAGAGATATGGTACCAGCTTACAGGGAAAAGTATCCATGTTCTTTGGTATGAATACTGTGAGATGACTGGAATGCAACAGTATTCTTATGATAAGACTTATGTTTTAGATAAACAGACTGATGGTGATATTGTTATAGATTTTACAGGTGATGTTTCCTTTGCAGACGGCATTGCTACAACAGATTTTATGGACCATCAGATGAATGGTATATATGATTGCTTTTCTGAAGATTTATTAGATGAAATGCAATCTGCCGATATTTTGATGATTAATAACGAATTTGCTTATACAGACCGAGGTACAGCTCTTGCTGGAAAGGCCTACACATTTAGGGCTAATCCAAGTAGAGTAGCTCTTATGTCTGATTTAGGTGCAGATATTGTTAGTGTGGCCAACAATCATGTTTATGATTATGATGAAATAGGGCTTTTAGATACACTTAATACCTTATCCTTGGCAGAAATGCCTTACGTAGGTGCTGGAGTTAATCTTGAGGAGGCAAAAAAGCCTGCTTACTTTATAATTGGTGGTCGTAAGATTGCTATAGTGGCAGCTACACAGATAGAAAGAACACTTAATTATACAAAAGAAGCAACAGGCGTCGAACCTGGTGTTATGAAATGCTTACACCCGGAGGCCTTTTGTGAAACAATTCGTGAAGCTAAGGCAAATGCAGATTTCGTGCTTGTATTTCCACACTGGGGAACAGAAGGAAATGCTAATTATGGTGCAGACCAGGTGGCTTTGGCCAGAGCTTTTGTTGAGGCTGGGGCAGATGCAATAATTGGTGGTCACACACATTGCTTACAGACAGTGGAATATATGGATGATGTTCCTATATTCTATAGCCTTGGAAATTATTGGTTTTCTACAACTGGGAATATGCCAGCAACCTATGATACAGGCTTGGCACAGATTCATATCACACCAGAGGGTGAGATAGAATCATATTTTATCCCATGTCAATTTGATGCTGGTGTTACCAGTGAACTTAATTCGGAAGATATAGCATATAGCAATATCATAGATAGCCTTAACGGCATGTCGCTTACAGCCCATATTGATGAGGCTGGACATATTAGTAAAAAATAAATAGTTTTCTAGCTATGCTAGATAATAAGGAGGAATTTCTATGAGTAAGAAACCTGTAGTACTTATGGTTCTTGATGGATATGGTCTTAATGACAATCCAAAGGGAAATGCCATTGCGATGGCTAACACACCTGTTATGGACAAACTGATGGCTGAGTGTCCATTTGTTCAGGGCCAGGCATCCGGAATGTTTGTTGGACTTCCTGACGGACAGATGGGTAACTCAGAAGTAGGTCACATGAATATTGGTGCTGGCCGTATTATTTATCAGGATTTAACACGTATAACAAAGGCAATTAATGATGGCGAGTTCTTTGAGAACAAGGTTTTACTTGAAGCTATCGATAATGCTAAAAAGACTGGCGGAGATATTCATCTTTGGGGTCTTCTTTCAGACGGTGGTGTACACAGCCACATCGAGCACCTTTACGGAATGCTTGAGATGTGCAAGAAGAATGGTCTTACAAATGTTTATGTTCACGCATTCCTTGATGGACGTGATACTCCACCAGCATCTGGTAAGGATTTCCTTGCAGCACTTCAGTCAAAGATGGATGAGCTTGGTGTTGGACAGATTGCTTCTATCTCTGGTCGTTATTATGCTATGGACCGTGATAACAACTGGGACCGTGTTGAGAAGGCATACAATTCATTAGTTAAGGGCGAGGGCGTTCTTGCAACATCAGTTCCTGATGCTATGCAGGCTAGCTATGATGAAGGCGTTACCGATGAGTTCGTTCTTCCAACAGTTATTACAGATGCAGCAGGAAATCCACTTTCACTTGTTAAAAATGGTGATTCGGTTGTATTCTTTAACTTCCGTCCAGATCGTGCTCGTGAAATCACTAGAGCATTCTGCGATGACAAGTTCACAGGCTTTGATAGAGAATTCCTTAATCTTTATTATGCATGCTTCAAGGATTATGATGAGACAATTCCAAATAAGCACATTGCATTTGAAAAGGAATCTATCACAAATACATTTGGTGAGTTCTTAGCTAACAATGGTAAGAAACAGTTAAGACTTGCTGAGACAGAAAAATACGCACACGTTACATTCTTCTTCAACGGTGGTGTTGAGGAGCCTAATAAGGACGAAGAAAGAATCCTTGTTAATTCACCTAAGGATGTAGCTACATATGACCTTAAGCCAGAAATGTCTGCACCAGAGGTTGGAGCAAAGCTTGTAGACGCAATTAAGTCTGACAAGTACGATGTTATCGTTATCAACTTTGCTAACCCAGACATGGTTGGTCATACTGGCGTTATAGAGGCAGCTGTTAAGGCTGTAGAGCGTGTTGACTCACTTGTAGGAGATGCCGTAGAAGCAATCAAAGAAAAGGATGGAGCATTATTCATCTGTGCTGATCACGGTAATGCTGAGAAGATGATTGATTATGAGACAGGAGAGCCATACACAGCTCACACAACAAATCCTGTTCCATTTATCTTAGTTAACTATGATAGTGACTACACACTCCGCGAGGGCGGTGCACTTTGTGATATCGCTCCTACACTCATCCAGATTATGGGTCTTGAGCAGCCAAAGGAGATGACAGGTAAGTCATTATTAATTAAGAAATAAATAGCTTTGCTATTTAAATAAACTAAATAAAAAGAGAGAGGATTTGATTATGAAACCAATTAAAGAAGGAAAAGTAAGAGAAGTATACGATAATGGAGATAGCATTATCATGGTGGCAACAGATCGTATATCTGCATTCGATGTTATTCTTAAGAACAAGATTGTAAACAAGGGTGCGGTGCTTACCCAGATGTCTAAGTTCTGGTTTGATTTAACCAGTGACATCGTTCCAAATCACATGCTTTCAACTGATGTAAATGACATGCCTGAGTTTTTCAGAAATGATGAATACAAGGGTAAGTCAATGATGTGCAAGAAGCTTACAATGCTTCCAATCGAGTGCATTGTCAGAGGTTACATCACAGGCTCTGGCTGGGCTAGCTACAAAGAGAATGGTACTGTTTGTGGCATAAAGCTTCCAGCAGGTTTATTAGAATCTGACAAATTACCTGAGCCTATTTACACTCCTTCTACTAAAGCGGAAATTGGTGATCATGATGAAAATATCTCTTTCGAGCGTTCCATAGAGGTTCTTGAAAAGGAATTTCCTGGTCACGGCATGGAGTACGCTAAGGCTCTTCGTGATAACACAATCGCTCTTTACAAAAAGTGCGCTGACTATGCTCTTACAAAGGGCATCATCATTGCTGATACCAAGTTTGAGTTTGGTCTTGATGAGGATGGCAATATCGTTCTTGCAGACGAGATGCTTACTCCAGATAGCTCACGCTTCTGGCCACTAGAGGGTTACGAGGCAGGACATGGTCAGCCATCTTTTGATAAGCAGTTTGTACGTGATTGGCTTAAGGCTAATCCAGATTCAGATTATCTTCTTCCACAGGACGTTATCGACAAGACAATCGATAAGTATTTGGAAGCATACAAGCTACTTACTGGTAAAGAACTCACATTATAGGAGATTTTATGACAGATTTAAGACACAAGGACATGCCATGGGACGATTTGCATGAGGAGTGCGGCGTCTTTGCCATGTATGATTTTGACGGTGGAGATGTTGCCTCCTCTATTTATTATGGTCTTTTTGCTTTACAGCACAGGGGTCAGGAAAGCTGCGGTATTGCAGTTTCTGACACAAATGGCCCTAAGAGAAATTATGCCTTAAATAAGGGGATGGGACTTGTAAACGAAGTATTTGATGAAGAGATACTTGAGGGAATGCATGGGGATATTGGTGTTGGACATACCAGATATTCTACCGCAGGCTCATCTTGCAGAGAAAATGCACAGCCTCTTGTTATTTCTTACTTAAAGGGAATCCTAGGAATGGCTCACAATGGTAACCTTATAAATGCAGAGGAACTACGTGATGAGCTATCTAGAACAGGCGCTATTTTCCAGACCACCATAGATTCAGAAACAATTGCATATTTGATTGCAAGGGAGCGATTAAACAGTGCCACAGTAGAAGAAGCTGTAGTAAGAGCCTGCGATAAGATTAAGGGTGCTTATTCTCTTGTTGTGATGAGTCCTAGAAAGCTTATAGCAGTTCGAGATCCTCAGGGCTTTAGACCTCTTTGTATTGGTAAGAGAGACAATGCTTATGTGGTTGCATCTGAAACCTGTGCTCTTGATACTGTTGGTGCTACATACATTAGGGATGTGGAGCCGGGAGAGATGATTACAATATCTCCTGAGTTTGGTATTAAATCCGACAAGAGCAGATGTATTGATAAGAGCAAGCACGGACGTTGTATTTTTGAATACATTTATTTTGCTAGACCAGATAGTATTATTGATGGTCAGTCAGTTTATGAATCCCGCATTAGAGCCGGACGTTTCTTGGCACAGGATTCACCAGTTGATGCTGACTTAGTAGTAGGCGTACCGGAATCAGGAAATGCTGCCGCTCAGGGATATTCATTAGAATCTGGTATTCCTTATGGAACAGCTTTTGTGAAGAACAGCTATGTTGGTCGTACCTTTATAAAGCCAAAGCAGGCTAGCCGCCAGTCTTCGGTGCAGGTAAAGCTTAATGCACTTCGTGAGGTTGTTAAGGGCAAGCGAATTATCATGATTGATGATTCTATTGTGCGAGGCACCACATCTGACCGTATAGTAAAGATGCTTCGTGATGCAGGCGCTACTGAGGTTCACGTGCGTATATCATCACCACCATTCTTGTGGCCATGCTATTTCGGTACGGATGTACCATGCCGTGAGCAGCTTATTGCCTACAATCACTCTGTAGATGAAATCCGTGATATCATCGGAGCTGATTCATTGGCTTACTTAGATTTAAATCGTCTTCCTCAGATGGTTGACGACCTTGAGATTTGCCACGGTTGCTTCGATGGCACCTACCCAATGGACCCACCTGAACACGATATAAGAGGAGAATATGATGAGTAATACAGATAGATACATAAGCCCACTTTCAGAGAGATATGCAAGCAAGGAGATGCAGTATATCTTTTCACAGGATAAGAAGTTTTCTACATGGCGTAGACTTTGGATTGCCCTTGCAGAAACAGAGATGGAGTTAGGACTTTCACAGGATGGAAAGCCTGTCATCACTCAGGATATGATTGATGAGATGAAGGAGCATATTGAGGACATTAATTATGATGTTGCTGTAGCTCGCGAGAAGGAAGTAAGACATGATGTAATGAGCCATGTGTACGCTTATGGCAAGCAGTGCCCTAAGGCTGCTGGTATTATTCACCTTGGTGCGACTAGCTGTTATGTTGGCGACAACACAGATATTATCATTATGCGTGACGCCCTCCTTCTCATTAGAAAGAAGCTTGTAAATGTTATTTCAGAGCTTGCAGGCTTTGCAGATAAGTATAAGAATCAGCCTACACTTGCATTTACACATTTTCAGCCAGCACAGCCTACTACAGTAGGCAAGCGTGCCACACTTTGGCTTAATGAATTTGTGATGGACCTTGAAGACCTTGATTACGTGCTTTCTACACTTAAGCTTCTTGGCTCTAAAGGTACAACAGGTACACAGGCAAGCTTCCTTGAGCTTTTCAACGGTGACAATGACACAATCGACAAGATTGATCCAATGATTGCTGAGAAGATGGGCTTTAAGGCTTGCTATCCTGTAAGTGGTCAGACCTATTCTAGAAAGGTAGATACAAGGGTATGTAATATCCTTGCAGGTATTGCAGCATCGGCACACAAGATGTCTAACGATATTAGATTGCTGCAGCATCTTAAAGAGGTTGAAGAGCCATTTGAAAAGAGCCAAATCGGTTCATCTGCTATGGCTTACAAGCGCAACCCTATGAGGAGTGAGCGTATTGCATCATTATCAAGATACGTAATGATTGATGCACTTAATCCAGCTATTACATCAGCTACACAGTGGTTTGAGCGTACACTTGATGATTCAGCAAACAAGCGCCTTTCTATTGCAGAGGGCTTCCTTGCTACAGATGGCGTCCTTGACCTTTGCTTAAATGTAGTAGATGGCCTTGTGGTTTATGATAAGGTTATTACAAAGCGCCTTATGTCAGAGCTTCCATTCATGGCTACAGAAAACATCATGATGGATGCTGTTAAGCTTGGCGGCAACAGACAGGAGCTTCATGAGAAGATTAGAACTCTCTCTATGGAAGCTGGAAAGAATGTTAAGGTAGAGGGTAAGGATAATAATCTTTTAGAGCTTATCGCAGCAGATGATGAGTTCCCAATGGGTCTTGAAGAGCTTGAAGCTACAATGGAGCCAGCTAGATATGTAGGACGTAGCCCTCGTCAGGTAGAGGTTTACCTTCGCGATGTTATTAATCCTATCCTTGAGGCTAATAAAGATATACTTGGAGTTAAGGCAGAAATTAATGTGTAAAAATACATATTTTTAACACAGAATATTCAAAATTACTACACGCCACAGCATTGCTGTGGCGTTTTTTAGATGTTAAAATTTAATTGATTGTAATATTTGGACTTTTTGCTGATAGAACAGGGAATTGTCAGTAAGAAGTCTGTTTCGCAGGATTTTTCATTTTTTCCTGCAAAAAATCATAATCAATTGTTACTGTGAATGGGTTTTAAGGAGTAATTATTATGATGAAGAGTTTAAAAACAAAAATTTTGGCATGTATTGTGATTTTAGATTTGGTAATGATAATAGGTGTATCTATTATTGGAATCAATTTTAGAACTGCGGTAGATGCGGCGAATACCATGTCTGATACGTATCTACAAATCGAAAGAGATTTTGGAAATGCAAATACTAATCTTCAAAACCTTGTCAAAAGATTTTTCCTGGTTTGTACCATGGATAACATGGGCGCTATGGCAGACCCTGATACAGCAGCAGCCATGATTGACCCAGGCAAAGCCGAGTATGAAGCTATGGTCGAAGCAATTAATGACTTAGGCGAACAGGTAAAAAAGGTGGATGATAAAGAGTTTTCTGAGGAATATGCTATATTAAGCTCTTCAGGACTAGGATTTGCTGATTTATATAAGCAGATGGAAGAATTGTTTTATGCAGGTAAAATTGCGGACGCCTCTGGATTATATTTTGCATCAGCACATGAGCTTATATTAGGCTATGAAGATAATGTTAAGCTAATGTCAGAAAAGCTTGAAAAGCTAGTTGAAGCAAATGATGTAAGGCTATATAAAGCTGAAAAAGAAGTGCAAAAGGCTATATTTATAGGTCTTACATTACTGATTATTTCTTCAGTTGGAGCAATTATTATGGTTATCAAATCAGTAGCTCCACTTATGAGTGCAGCAAAAGAATTAGACGATATACTTGAAGATATGAATGCAGGAAATGCCGATTTATCCAAAAGAATTTATAATAAATCAAATGATGAGGTTGGAGTATTAGTAAAAGGAATTAATAATTTCCTGGAAACCCTTGAAAATATAATTATTACTATCAAAGATGAGTCTGGAAATATTTACACATCAGTAGAAAATACAGTTGGAATAGTAAATGCATCAAAGGATGATGTAAGTAATGTATCAGCTGTTATGCAAGAGCTTACAGCTAGTATGGAAACAGCAAACAATACATTGATTTCATTAAATGATGAAGCAACAAATGTAAACAATGCTGTTGGCCAGGTTTCAACTCAGGTTAGTGAGGGTACAAAGCATGTTGGAACAATAAAAGATCATGCAACTGTTATTCGTGAAAAGACTGAAAAGAAAAAGGAATCTACAAATGAAATGGTTTCTTCAATTAGAGATACATTAGAGAACTCTATTGAAGAAAGCAAGAACGTTGAACAGATTCAAACACTTACAGAGGATATTCTTTCTATTGCAGCACAAACTAATCTGCTTGCGTTAAATGCATCTATTGAAGCTGCAAGAGCCGGGGAGGCAGGTAAGGGATTTGCTGTAGTAGCTGATGAAATAAGACAGCTTGCAGAACATAGTAAGGACACTGCCAATTCTATTCAGGAAATCAGTAATCAGGTTATATCAGCTGTTGAAGCATTGGCAGATAATTCTAATGAAATGTTATCTTACGTAAGTGAGACGGTACTTCAGGATTATGATGATTTTGAAAATGTTGCAAAGCAGTACTATCAAGATGCGGAGGATATTAATAAAGTTCTTGATAATGTAAATGATAATACTATCCTTCTCAATACTACTATTAATGAAATGACTTCTGAAATCAACCATATTTCCAGTGTTATTAATGATTGTACACAAGGTGTTTCAGATGCAACTGAATCTACCACAGGAATTCTTGAATCTATTACAGTTATTCATGATGATTCAGAAAGTAATAGGGAAATTTCGGAAAGACTTCAGGAAGAAGTTAGTAGATTTGAGGTTGGAAATAATACAGAAGATTGACGTAACTATAATAAATAATAGTTTAAGAGGTGGGCTATGAAAAACAATTTCTATTTATTATTAAGTGGCTTTTTAACATTAAGTTTGTTACTAAGTGGATGTGGTAAAGTTGATTCAGGTAAAGACGAAGCTAAAGACCACACTCAAAAATCTATTACAATGCTTAATATTAAAGGTGAAATACAATCACAGGTTGAGTCCTTAGGTGCGGCCTATGAGGCCGAGACAGGGGTACATGTTAACGTACTGGGGGTCAATGCAGGTGTGGATGCACAAGCTACACTAAAAGGCTATTATTTATCTGATCAAATGCCAGATATTATAGCCTGCGAGGCTGCAAGCTTTGGTAACTGGGAAGGATTACTGGTAGATTTGAGCGACCAGGAATGGGTCGGCAAAACAGATGCTGCATATGTGGATGAAAAATATGGAACAATAGGTTTTCCATATACTACAGAGGCTATTGGCCTTGCATATAATGCTGACATACTAAGTAAAGCAGGCATAGACCCTTCATCTATTACAAATCTTGAGACTATGCAAAGTGCTTTTGAAACCCTAAATGCCAACAAGGACGCATTAGGACTTACAGCGGTTGTAGGATATTGCGCAGAACCTGTAAATGTAGGATGGTCTAGTGGAAATCATATTTTTGGTACATATTTAGATTCTGGTCTATTACGAGATGATACTACCTACATAGATTTGTTTGCAAATGAAAAAAGAGTAGATGATGAAAGGTTTGATAATTTTGCAAGAATGGTTGGTTTATTTAACCAGTATTCGGATCCAGCCTTAATCACAACAGGTACTTATGCAGACCAGCTTTCAGGCTTTGCATCAGGTAGATATGCATTTATAACCCAAGGCTCTTGGATAGGTGCTGCACTTAATGGTGATAATTCAGCAGAATATCAGGCAGCAGGCAGTTTTCCAGTAGGAATGATTCCTTATGCCTTTGAAGATGGCATTGATACAATACTTACA
>JAGBJE010000006.1 GCA_017934625.1 Pseudobutyrivibrio sp.
GAGCAGAGCAGAGCAGAGCAGAACAGAGCAGAGGCTAATTGCGGTCTTTTTTCAGATAAAATTATATATGATGATGGTTAGCCGTCGAACTTGATGAGACAGATATGTCTTGTTAAGCTCGGCGGTTTTTATGTGTTTTCAAAGGTGATGCAGCGACCATAACAGCTGTAAATGCAAAACAAAGGAGTGAAAAGTTTATGAGAAATAAGATGAAAAAATTATTTGGTATTTTGCTCAGCCTTGTATTAGTGTTGGGATTGCTGCCGGGGATGAGTATGACAGCACAAGCGGATAATACAGAGACATTGCTCACTACGGTATCTTTTACGGATGATGGTTCACAGAATCATTCTACAGATGGAGTGGTTACAGTAACGATTAATAATGCCCGTGGATATGATACTGAATATGGATGGCTATTTGGATCCAAATCAGGAGATGTAACGGTTACACCGGTTGATGGTGTTGAAATTACAAAAGTTCGTTTTATTCAAAATGCAAAAAATCCACTTGATGACGATAAAACTCCATTTAAATTAAGTTATACTTACAATGAGCATGAACCATTTATGAGTGGATTTACAGTTGAAACATCTGATGGTGCGAAGCGTGGTGGGTCAATGGATGGAGTGACATCTATCGAAGTATATGGTTATAAAACTATTGAAGAATATACTGTTACATATAAAGTGGTAAACGGCACTTGGGATGGCAGCTCGACGGCAGATAAGACGGAGAGTGTAGCAAGTGGAGCAAGTCCTGCAATTGTACCTACAGGCATGAAGGCAAACTCAGGTTACACAGGCGGTTCATGGGATACTGACCCTTCAACTGCAACAATAAGTGCAGACACAACCTTTACTTATACATTTGTGGCTGATTCATCTGGAGAATCATCTGATAATACGAATACAAACACAGATACAAGTGCAAAGGTTCCATATGATGATGTTGCTATCAGCACAGGCTATGTAAAAGATATTACAGGAACAGCTGCAGCGACAGCAGAAAGCAATCCATTTGGAACAAAGATTGAAAACAATAATGACTTACAGAACGTTTTAGGTATAGAAGATGCAGATGTAGCGCAGGGTGTTAATGTATGGCTGGATGTTCAGGATAATAGCGCAAATGTACCCGAGACAGAAAAAACTCTAGTCGAGGCTGCATCAGAGGATTATACAGTTGGATTGTTCCTTGATATTAACTTGTTTATGAAGGTTGGAAACAATGCTGCAAAGAAAGTCGCTAGCACAAGCAGTAAAGTAAAAGCTAGCATCGTTATTCCTGAAAGCTTGTGGAAGAGTGGAAGGACCTTTGAAATTATTCGTGTACATGATGGCGAGGCCACAGCTATCCCTGGCTCATACGATGCAGATAGTCACGTATTTACATTTGAAACAGATAAGTTCTCTACTTATGCATTAGCATACAAGGATACAGAAACTGCTTCATCAGGAAGCTCTTCATCGGCTAGCACAGTTTCATATCCAAAGACAACACCTGTTTACAGACTGTTCAATACTAAGAACGGCCAGCATTTCTACACAGCAAACAAGGAAGAACACGACATCCTGGTTACAAAAGGCTGGAATGATGAAGGTATTGCATGGCAGGTACGTCCAACAACTGCTAAGCCTATTTACAGATTATTTGACAAGTCAGGAACAGGTAGACATCTCTTTACATCTGATGCAGCTACTCGCGACAGCTATATAGCAAAGGGCTGGGCAGATGAAGGCATAGCATGGTATGCAGAAGCAGCAAATGGTCGCGTAGTTTATAAGCTCACAAAGGATGCCTATGAACTACTTACAACATCAGCAGCAGAAAAAGATGTTCTTGTAGCTGCAGGATTTACAGCATCAGAGGCAGATTTCAAAGTAAATTAATAAATATACAATGCAGAAAAAACAGGCGCCCTCGTTTCTCATATTCAGAAAAACGAGGGCGCTTGTAAAAACGTTAGCTGAAAAAATATCTTTCAAAATCATTTCACAAAAAAGTCATCTATTTTTAGTAAGATGAAAATCGAGGTTAGAAATTGGACTCAAAGAAAGGTTGACAAGATGTTTGAAATAAAGCACCCTGTACATACATATATACATACATCGGAGATAGGTGCATTTTGTCTACAGTTTATAAAGTGTTAATTAAAGCTCATAAGGCTAGGTTTGCTTTGTGAGCTTTTTTGTGTTTTGGAGGCATATGATTTTAAATGTTTGCTGAGATTGCCACCATACACTACTAGAGTCTGCTATGCAAACTCTATCAAAAAAAGCGAGGAGGTTAAGAGTTGTATGAAATCGATGAAACAAGTGTTATCTCTTGCGATGGTTTTGCTACTGTGTGGGACAAGTATTAATTTTAGCTTGACTGCCAGTGCAGAAGAAAATGATATAGCAGAAATGGCAGAGATTAATCAGACGGATGAGAGTGATGAATCTGTTGAAAATGAAACACTGGAGGTTGTGGAAAGTTTAGATGATGAAGCACTTCCAGATATCCCAAAAACTACAGAGGAAGCTGTAGAAGAGACAGATGAAAGCGAAGCCGCTGATGTGGCTGAAAATGGGGAAAGGGCGGAAGTAGGAGAAACTTCTGTTTCTGATACCATTTTAGTTGAGGAAGCATCTGTTGAGAAAGTTGATGGGGAAGAGCTTAGCGAAGGTACAGACTTAAAGGTAGCCTTTGATCAGGAAGCTGAGGTTGATGGCGTTTGTATTTCTGTAAAAGCAGATGAAGGTGTATTCCCTGAGGGGGCAACACTTTCTGTAGCAAAGGTGTACGGCTCAGATTTACAGGCTGTTGAGGCAGCAGTAGAAGAAGAGCGTGCAGATGACAAGAATAAAGTGGAATCATATACCTTTGATATTAAAGTACTTGATGTTGATGGAAATGAAATCGAGCCTGATAATTCACAGGGCCAGGTAAGGGTATCTTTTACACTTGCGGAAGTGGCTAATGCGAATCTTGAAACAGATGTATATCATGTAAAAGGCGAAGTGGGTGATTTATCTGTAGACAAGCTTGAAGCTACAGAGACATCTACTACAGTTGAAGCTGTAACAGATGGATTCTCATTTTACACGGTAGAATTCACCTACAATAATTTACAATATGTAATTAATGGTGACACAACAGTAGCGCTTGCAGAAATTTTAAACCATGTGGGATTGCGCGGTACTGTTTCAAATGCTGTAAGTGATGCACCAAAGCTTTTTTCTGTAGAAAATACAGATTCAGGCTGGATGGTAACAGCAAATCAGGCATTTACAACTGAGCAAAGACTCACTGTAACTATTGATGGCAGAGATTATGTGATAGTGGTTACGGATGATGTTTCTTCTGTTAGTTACATCGACCACACGGTGAGTGAAGGGACGGCTACAGCAGAGACAAAAAAATGTGACAATTATATCACGGTTGCGAGTAATACCACTAGCTGGGAAGATAACGTATGGTACGTTTTGAAAGATCCAGCAGTTGAAATAGAAGATCGTATCACTGTTAATGGCTCAGCCAATCTCATTCTCTGTGACGGAGCAGCGTTGACAGCTAAAAAGGGTATTACGGTCGAAGAAAATAATACGCTTAACATTTATGCCCAGAGCGAAGGTACAGGGGAATTAATCGCCACCATAACATATGGCGGTTATGGCACCCTATCTGGTGCAGCTATTGGTGGTTACCAAAAAGCATGGAATAATTTTGAAGGAGTTAATGGCGGTACGGTTAATATTCATGGTGGTAATGTTATTGCCAGAACTTACAATAGCTCCAATGGTGCAGGCATTGGCGGCTACGGAATAGAAGGCAATGGTGGTAGAGTTACAATTTATGACGGCACTGTTACAGCTAATGGCACACAACAAGGTGCGGGTATCGGTGGCGGTGGCTGTACCAGCGATGGCCCTGTAAATGGCGGTGCAGGTGGTGTTGTTACAATCTATGGCGGTACAGTTAATGCCACTAGTGAGTTAGGTGGCGCAGGCATCGGCGGTGGCTTCGGTAATCATATGGGTGGAGATGGAGGCACAATTATCATTTACGGAGGAAATGTAACAGCTTCCAGTGAAAGTGGAGGCGCAGGTATCGGAGGTGGTCGTGGCGCTTGGAAAGGTGGAAATGGAGGCACAGTCACTATTTATGGTGGAAGCGTAACAGCCACTGGTGAACTGGGCAGCGCAGGTATCGGAGGCGGCTATAGTGCCAGCGATGTCAGCGGAAGCGGATATGGCGGCGAAGGCGGTACGGTCACAATATACGGAGGAAATGTCACAGCAACCGCTGCCAATGGAGCAGGCATAGGTAGCGGCAACTACGGTAATGGCGGCAAAGTCGAGATCAGCGGCGGCACGGTCACAGCCACTGGTGAATTCTCTGGAGCAGGTATCGGTGGCGGTTCTGAAGGAAGATATATCGGCACAGTTACAATCAGTGGCGGTACAGTCATTGCAAATGGTGGTCGTTTCGGTGCAGGTATTGGTGGCGGTGAAAATAGTTCTGGCTATAATGTCATTGTAACTGGTGGCACGGTTACAGCCATCGGCGGCTCAGGTGGTGGTATGGGTATTGGTAATGGTGGAGGCAATCAATCATATGATGCTAACTTGACTATCGGTTCAGGGTTGTATCTTTACGGTGACAGAAGTTCGGCAACTACGTTTCGTGCGTACGGAAACGATGAAAAGTATAGCGGTGACAGATATAAAGTTATGAAGATAAATGATATTGCACCACCAACTGAACAGGAGACAGATGTTCCTGATGAATCAAAAGGTGATGTTAAAGCAGCTCCTATATCTATTCCAAGTGATATGGAAACAGCTGTTATTCCAGAGAAACCAACAGTTAATGGATTAAATGACAAAGCATCCGAATTAGCAAAAGAGAATGGTAAGGATGTTACATTGAACCTTGTTGTTACCCCAAAGGGACAGAGCAAAGCAACACAAAGTGAAGTCTTAAAACAAAATGAGGATATCCATACAAATGTAAAAGATCAATTTAAGGATGAAGAATCTGTATTAGTGGATGTTTTGGACATTAGTATAGAGCAATTCATAAATGGCGCACCAGCAGCTAATCTTTCAGAACCTGGTGTAGTTGTTGAAATTGGAATCAGCTATAATTTTGAAGGAAAGTATGACCCAACAATCGTAAGAAAACATAATGGTTCTTCTTCGATATTTAATGAGTATTCATCAAGACCTTCAAGTGGATATCAGGATGCTAGCTTCTTTATAGATAGAGCTAATAGTATGCTTTACATCTATTCAGATAAGTTCTCTGACTATGTAATTGCATACTCAACAGAAGAGGGCAATGCACAAAACAGAACTTCTGTAGCAACAGGTGGTTCTGAAACTGCAAGCACTATCTCATATCCAAAGACTGTCCCTGTTTACAGATTATTTAATGCCAATAGTGGACAGCATTTCTACACAGCAAACAAGGAAGAACACGACATCCTGGTTACAAAAGGCTGGAATGATGAGGGTATCGCATGGCAGGTACGTGCAGCAGCGTCTATCCCTGTTTACAGATTATTTGACAAGTCAAAAACAGGTAGCCATCTCTTTACATCTGATGCAGCTACTCGTGATAGCTATATTGCAAAGGGCTGGGCAGATGAAGGTATTGCCTGGTATGCAGAAGCAGCAAATGGTCGCGTAGTTTATAAGTTCACAAAGGATGCGTATGAACTACTTACCACATCAGCAGCAGAAAAAGATGTTCTTGCAGCTGCAGGATTTATAATAGCGGAGGCAGATTTTAAGGTTAATTAATACAGAGAAAACAAAAAAATGCAAAAAAGAACAAGCTACCGTATTTCTCGTATCTAGAGAAATGCGGTAGCTTGCATTTTATTCACAACTAATTATTTCTATTTTGCGCCAAGGATTTCCTTAGCATTTTTAATACGCTCTGGGGTAGGAGATTCTACACCCTCTAGGCGGTATGGGATGCCAAGCTCAGCGTATTTTGGAACGCCAAGGCTATGGTAAGGAAGAACCTCTACACGCTCAACAGAATCAAGTGTATCGATAAACTCTCTGGTGCGGTGTAATAGTTCGTCGTTGTCGCTTCCGCCAGGTACAAGCACGTGGCGAATCCAGATGCGAATGCCCATATCGGATATTTCTTTTGCCATTTCAAGGATGTTGGCGTTATCTACGCCTGTAAGCTTCTTGTGCTCCTCAGGGTCGATGTTTTTGATATCAAGCATTACAGTGTCTGTGACACTCATAAGCTCCTTCCATTTGCTATAGAATGGCTCTTCGTGAGTGAAAGGCTGACCTGCGGTATCAATACAAGTGGTGATACCCTTAGCTTTGGCTTTCTTAAATAAATCTAATACAAAATCAATCTGAAGAAGTGGCTCTCCACCGCTAACAGTGATGCCGCCATCCTTTTTCCAATAAGGCTTGAAGCGAAGAGCTTTCTCAAGAACCTGGTCTGCGGTATATTCTTCACCCTGGTGTTCAGCCCATGTCTCAGGATTGTGGCAGAATGCACAGCGCATCTTACATCCATTTAAGAAAATCAAAAAACGTACGCCTGGGCCATCTACGGCACCGAAGCTTTCAAATTTATTTACGTAACCGATTATTTCACTCATAAATCTACCTCATAAAAAAATCCCCTCATCCGGCCCTGCGGGCCACCTTCCCCCGAGGGGGAAGGCTTTCAGAGGGGAACAACTTATATATAGAATAAGTGTAAGCTTCGCTTACTAGAACGCTGCGAGATTGAGTAAACTCAATCTGCTCGCATTCATATTAAAGAGCCTCGTGGCAAGTACGTGCGATAACGTCAAGCTGCTGCTCTTTTGTTAAGTCGATGAACTTAACAGCGTATCCAGATACACGGATTGTAAAGTTAGCGTACTCAGGCTTCTCTGGATGCTCCATAGCATCGATAAGCTTTTCCTTACCAAATACGTTAACGTTAAGGTGATGAGCACCCTGATCGAAGTATCCGTCAAGAACGTTAACAAGGTTGTTAACACGCTCTTCCTCTGAGTGTCCAAGAGCACCTGGGTTGATTGTCTGTGTATTTGAGATACCATCAAGTGCCTCTTCGTATGGAAGCTTAGCAACAGAGTTAAGAGAAGCGATAAGACCGCTCTTCTCAGCACCGTATGCTGGGTTAGCACCTGGTGAAAGTGGCTCGCCTGCTGGTCTTCCGTCTGGAAGAGCACCTGTAGCCTTACCATAAACTACGTTTGAAGTAATTGTAAGGATAGATGTTGTAGGCTCTGAATCTCTGTATGTGTGGATGTGACGAAGCTTGCTCATGAATGTGCGGAGAAGCCATACAGCAATCTCATCAGCTCTGTCATCATCGTTACCGTAACGTGGGAAGTCACCTTCGATTTCGAAATCCTTTGTGATTCCATCCTCATCACGGATAGCCTTAACCTTTGCGTACTTGATAGCTGAAAGTGAATCTACACAGTGTGAGAAACCAGCGATACCTGTAGCAAATGAACGACGTACGTGTGTATCGATAAGTGCCATCTGGCAAACTTCATAGTAATACTTATCATGCATATAGTGAATCATGTTAAGAGCACCAACATACATGTGAGCTAACCAATCCATCATCTGATCGAACTTGTGCATAACCTCATCATAGTCGAGGATCTCAGATGTGATAGGTGTGTACTCAGGACCAACCTGATCATGAGTCTTCTCATCAACACCACCGTTGATAGCGTAAAGAAGACACTTAGCAAGGTTTGCACGAGCGCCGAAGAACTGAAGCTCCTTACCTGTCTCTGTAGCAGATACACAGCAGCAGATTGAGTAATCATCGCCCCATGTAACTCTCATAACATCATCGTTCTCGTACTGGATAGAAGATGTGTTTACAGAAATCTTAGCAGCGTACTTCTTGAATGACTCAGGAAGACGGCTAGAGTACATAACTGTAAGGTTTGGCTCTGGTGAAGGTCCCATGTTCTCAAGTGTGTGAAGGAATCTGTAGCAAGTCTTTGTAACCTGGTGACGTCCGTCAAGACCGATACCACCAACTTCAAGTGTAGCCCAAACTGGATCACCTGAGAATAACTGATTGTAAGACTCGATACGAGCAAACTTAACCATACGGCACTTCATTGTGAAGTGATCGATGATTTCCTGTGCCTCAGACTCTGTGATAACACCGTTAGCAAGGTCACGTGTCATGTAGATATCAAGGAATGTAGATACACGACCAACTGACATAGCAGCACCGTTCTGAGTCTTGATAGCTGCAAGATAACCGAAGTATAACCACTGAGCAGCTTCCTTAGCGTTAGCAGCTGGCTTTGAAATATCGAAGCCGTAAGAAGCAGCCATTTCCTTCATGCCCTTAAGAGCATTGATCTGGTCTGTGATTTCCTCACGAAGCTGGAAGTCGTAACGTCTCATACCCTGACGGTTTGTGTTCTTGAAGTCAATCTGCTTCTTCTCGATAAGGTAATCAATACCGTAAAGAGCAACTCTTCTGTAATCGCCGACGATACGTCCACGACCGTATGTATCAGGAAGACCTGTTAAGATCTTGTTGTGACGAGCCTTTAAGATTTCAGGAGTGTAGATATCGAATACACCCTGGTTATGTGTCTTGTGATATTTTGTAAAGATTTCGTGAAGCTTCTCGCTTGGCTCATAGCCGTACATCTTGCAAGACTGCTCAGCCATCTTGATACCACCGTAAGGCATGAATGCTCTCTTAAGTGGCTTATCTGTCTGAAGACCAACAATCTGCTCGAGATCCTTTGTCTCATCTGAAATGTAACCTGGGCCATAAGATGTAAGAGAAGAAACTACTTCTGTCTCCATATCAAGTACGCCGCCCTTAGCACGCTCAGCTGCCTGAAGCTCCTGAAGCTTGCCCCAAAGAGTGTTAGTAGCATCTGTAGGACCTGCTAAGAATGACTCATCTCCATCATATGGAGTGTAGTTGTTCTGAATGAAGTCACGTACGTCTACGTTATCTTTCCAAACGCGACCTACGAAACCGTTCCATTGTGCGAAATCGTGATTTGCCATTGATTCAATCCCTTTCTGAAATTATAAATGTTATTGGTTACGCTAGTGGGGTTATGTAAGAAATGTCATGGACAGTTAGACATATCTAACATACTAGCTCATTAACACTATAACATAGGTCTGATAAAAAATTAACAATGTATTCGAATAAAAACATAATTAAATGTATTTATCTAAATACAAAAAAATACAATAAAAAAATCCTGCTACACCAATAGGTAACAGGATTTCTAGACAATTATAAAATGATTTAAGTGATTGGTTTTAAATCAAACCACATCAAAATTTTGTAGCGCCAGAATTCTAATTTCATCAGGTATTGTGTTAGAGGTTTCGCCGTTTTCAATCATATCTATAGTGTTGGCATCATTTTTTATGTTAGATAATTTAGTGATGCTTTCTGCAGCAGAGCTGTTAAAGCTTTGTAAGTCAGTAGCTTCTGCATCACGCCTGGCTTTTCACTGACAGATGCCTTAGGGCTATCTACAGGAGATGATGCTTTAGATGCACTTGGATTTTCTATATGTAGATTATTTTTTACACTTATATCTGCCATAATATTGCTCCTGACTGGTATACACAATCCCACTAATTAAGGTTATTATAAAATAAATATATGAAATATCTGCGATTACAGTAACTAATGCCACAATATACTTGCGGTAAGAATTTTACAAGGTTGTTGCTGATTGAAAAACATGATAAGATTTAAGTCATCAAATAGATTTTTAACGGAGATGAATATTGGCAACAGTTAATAATTCAAATAAAAAAACAAAGGGGCCTAGTCAAACTGCCCCAGCAGGATACAAGGGAAAGAATCAGGCTTTTTTGGATGCTGAGTATTTAAGCGCAAGATACAAGAAAAGCTCCATTGAAGATGTAATATCTGTTGGGATAATCATTACTAATCCAGCCCATGAGGAGCTTGACAGGTTCTATTCCACAGTCAGGCTGCGCCCGGGGCACAAGCTGCCACCACTTATTACAGAACTTACTGGTCTTACTAATGAGGACTTGGAATTTGCACCGGATTATGAGGATGTAATGACAGAGCTTATCACCATGATTCGCAAATATCAGGTTGGTAAAATCTGTGTCTGGGGCGGTGATAAAAACAGCTTTCAAAGGGACTTTGAGTCTCGCAATCTGGAAAAGCCACTTAAGCGTAGCGTAGGTAAATTTATCAGCACCTTTGAAAATATACAAAAGGAAGTAAGCCTTGATGTTACAGATGGGCTTGATGCAAATCTGTCTCTTGCAGATATGAAGACTATCTGCGGCTTAGGTGGTGTGGTGGAGCATAATGCTTTATCAGATGCTGAGGATATGCTTAATTGTATTCGTATTATCGAGCAGGACGAAATGAGATACGATGGCAAGAAAGCCGCCGAATACAAGAAGTTCAGAGGTGAATACGTAAAGAACCGCAGCTTTGACGATTTTGAAGAGGATAGAGATTATATTATTGATTCTGAA
>JAGBJE010000051.1 GCA_017934625.1 Pseudobutyrivibrio sp.
CAACAATAGATGGCACTTCACGCAAATCAGGCCCGCCGTTTTTAAGCATCTCAACAGCCGACCAGGAAACAAAAGCACTATTAACATCTATATGAAAAATCAATCTATCCTGCATATTTACCTCTTAATATATAATACATCATATCTCAGCAAATGCAAACAAATGTTTCGTGTAACACTATTGAAAAATCACTTCACGGATTATATTATCTATATTATGAAGTACATTAGTTTATCAGATTATCTTAAAAATAAATATGGCACTAAGGTTTACAAACTTTCTCTTTCAACAGGCTGCACATGTCCTAATAGAGATGGCTCTATTTCCTATGGCGGTTGCATCTTCTGTTCTGAAGGTGGCTCTGGGGATTTTGCTGCTACAGGCATGGATTTAGATGAACAGATTGCCTATGCCCGTGAAAAAGTCGATGCTAAAATACCCGCTAAGATTCCCGCAGATCAGCGAAAGTACATAGCATATTTCCAGTCGTTTACCAATACGTATGGAGATGAAAAATATCTTATGGAGCTTTTTAAGAGAGTTCTTGATTATCCATTTATCCTAGGGCTTTCCATTGGAACCAGGCCTGACTGCCTGTCAGATGAAATGATTTCGTTTTTAAGTCAGCTTAACAAAGAAAAAGAAGTTTGGGTTGAACTAGGTCTTCAAACTATTCATGAAAATACAGCAAGACTTATTAATAGAGGTTATGATTTGCCTGTATTTGAAGATGCTTATAAAAAACTTACTGATGCTGGGCTAAAGGTTGTAGTCCATGTAATACTAGGCCTTCCTGGGGAATCAGATGACGATATTATTGAAACAGTAAAATATTTAGCAGCCCTTACCCCTACGCTATTTGGAATCAAGCTGCAATTGCTGCATGTGCTTAAGGGTACTAAGCTTGCTAAGATGTATGAAGAAAATCCATTTCGTATATACGAATTAGATGAATACTGTGAGATTGTTGGCCGCTGTCTACTGGCTCTTCCTAAAGAAACCGTTATTCACCGCCTCACCGGCGACGGACCAAAAAAGCTCCTCATTGCCCCTCTTTGGAGTGGCAACAAGAAGCTTGTAATGAACACAATGCGAAAATACGTCAGCCTTCTCCCTATGGGTTGCTAGGCTCCAGTGGAGCCTGTTTAGCAACGACCGAGCCGGGAGGCGAGACAAGGTGTCAGCGAAGCTGACGGATGAGGGTTTAAACAGCCAAGTCAATAATCTTCGCCACCATCTTACTATATCCTAAAATCTTTTCCATCAAAGAAGTGTCCTTCTCTTCAATGGCACGCTTAAATTCTGCGAATTCAAAATACAGACGATTGCTTCCATCTGAAAGAGACACTTCTTTTGTATCAGTATCAGCATCATTGAAAAGCACATCATATTCAGTCATTCCATTTACATGAGGATAAATACAAACTGTACCATCCACCCCCTGTATAGTGCTTGGCCCAGGGGCATTACAATCCTTTGTAGCCATGCAGATGCACTTAAAGCTGCCATAATCTGCAAGCAAAGCTCCACTTGTATCAATGCCTCGCTCCATATTGGCACTATATGTTACACTTTCTGGCATTCCAAACAGCCCCACCATTGCGGAGATATTATACACATTCAAATCTCTAAGGCATCCCCCTGCATGATCAGGTGAAAACACAGCCGGAGCCTCACCGCCCTCATGGAAAGCCTTATATCTACGAGACATTTGACTATAATTAAAGTTACAGAACTTCACATCACCCACAAGCTTCACATCCTGCTGAAGCTGCTTATATGCTGGCATATGATAAATGCTCATTGCCTCAAATAGCATAACACCATTTTCTTTAGCTGTTTTTTCAAGCTCTTCCACCTCAGATAATGTTACACACATAGGCTTCTCGCAA
>JAGBJE010000052.1 GCA_017934625.1 Pseudobutyrivibrio sp.
CCACCTTCTGCCCACTCCTGCTTAATATCGCAGAGTGCTACTTCATAACCGTCAACCATTGCAAAAGCTTTTGCAATACCCTGGCCCATTGTACCAGCGCCAATTACGCCTACTTTCATTTTTATTCCTCCTGAATAATTTTGTCCGAGAAAACTATCTTAAGACTTTCATGCTCCCGCAAGGCATCCCCCATTGGTAGCACCAGAAACTCCCCGCCGGCGTGGGTGCCCCTCTGGTGCTACCATGGTGCCCCCTTGCTCGCGCTCGCCGACTCTGTGAAGTTTTCTCTCACTTATATTTTTTACTTAGTCTAATAATAAATAAACTAAAACGTATGCTTATCGTCTTAACGAACGATTAGCCTTCATACTTCTCTACTATTGTAGCGCAACCCATACCGCCACCGATGCAAAGAGTAGCAAGACCCTTCTTGTACTCTGGGTTGTGAATCATATCGTAAAGTAATGTTACAAGGATACGAGCACCTGAAGCTCCAACTGGGTGACCAAGAGCGATTGCACCTCCGTTTGGATTAAGCTTGTTAAGATCAAAGCCAAGCTCCTTACCAACTGCTACTGACTGAGCAGCGAATGCTTCGTTTGCTTCGTAAACATCAAGATCATCAATTGTAAGACCTGCCTTAGCAAGAGCCTTCTTTGTTGCAGGAACAGGACCAACACCCATGATTTCTGGAGCGCATCCGCCAAGTGCACCAGCTACCCATGTAGCAAGTGGCTTAACGCCAAGTTCCTTAGCCTTCTCCTCAGACATAACAACAAGTGCAGCTGCACCATCGTTGATACCTGAAGCATTACCAGCTGTAACAACTCCGTCTGGATAAAGAGCCTTAAGCTTAGCAAGACCTTCCATTGTTGTACCAGGTCTTGGGCCTTCATCTGTATCAAAAATAACTGTTTCTTTCTTCTTCTTGATTTCTACAGGAACGATTTCATCCTTGAATGCACCAGCTTCAATAGCCTTGCAAGCCTTGTTCTGAGAATTTACTGCGAACTCATCAAGCTCTTCTCTTGTAAGCTTCCACTGCTCAGCTACGTTATCAGCTGTCTTAATCATGTGGTAATCATTGTATGCATCCCAAAGAGCATCCTTAACCATTGTATCTACTAAAGCGCCCTGGCTGTTTGATGGCCATGTCATTCTGTAACCATAACGTCCGTTAGGAAGTGCGAATGGTGCAAGAGACATGTTCTCCATACCACCTGCAACAACAACATCAGCATCACCAGCGATGATCATCTGAGCTGCCTGGTTTACACAGTTAAGACCAGAACCACAAACAACGTTTGTAGTAACAGCTGTTGTCTCATTTGGAAGGCCAGCTTTGATAGCTGCCTGGCGAGCAACGTTCTGTCCTAAACCTGCCTGGATAACACATCCCATATATACGTGCTCTACGTCCTCTGGCTTGATTCCAGCTCTCTTAACTGCCTCTTTAATTACGATAGCACCTAAGTCTACTGCTGGAGTGTTGCTAAGTGATCCGCCCATTGTACCAATGGCTGTTCTACATGCGCTAGCAATAACTACTTTTTTTCCCATGTTTTCTTTCTCCTTTTTCTAAGAAATACTTTTTGTTTCGACACTGGATTCTCTTTTTGGGGTTTCGTCATAATTAACAAATAAGGAAGTTCAAATCTGTTAATTTTTTAACGAGCCGCCTCAAAAAAAAAGACTTCCCAACGCCGCCGATGGCTAAATTTTAGCACAAACACCTCTATAATTCAATTAAAGATTTTGTCAGCATTTAGGTATATCGATAAGTTTTCTGAATTTTTACATCTAATTTGCTCAATTCACACACTCCGCTCGTTAAAAAATTATCAAAAAACCTTGATTTTTCGTTCCACTGGAAACCAAACGTCTCGAAGACAGTTTCTCAATTGTGTCTTTTTATATGACAATTTGCATAAAATTCGCAATTTCGATATATCGAGTTTAATCATTATTTAAGGCTTCTTACTTGGGGCTGCTTAGTTTGATTATATTTTTTTGACGTAATCCACTATTATTTAACAGAAAAAAGAGCGCCTCGAAAGACGCTCTAATCAAACATTTTCTATTTGCAACTAAAACTCTACTGTTGTAAATCTATACGTATAAAGATTAGCACTCCAACTTCCTATTGCATCTGCGGTGCTAACATATAACGATCTCGATGCTAACCTTCCACTTCCATCTCGCGAAAAGCAGCCGTTATGATTCCTCTCATGGCCAGTGCTTTCAGAACCGATTCTTGATACTAGCTGCCAGTTTAGCCCCTCCATTGAATCCATACTTCCATCCCAATCTGCGCTATATACTGATTGTTCTGCAGATATGAAATCAAGGGCTCCACCTGGAAACGGATGCGTGTCACAGGTCATATAAATAGTTCCGTCCGAATATGCGAAATCTGCATTGCTTATAAAATCGTAATCACAGGAGATATGCTTTTTATCTATATACTGAATGTTATTTAAATCTGAACAATCCAGCATTTCAACATATGTGGTTGTTTGAGCGGATGTGCCGCTTGTATAGAAAAGGAATATATTGCCATTATAGTTTATCAACGATGGCTGGCCTACTCCCCAGAATCCATCTCTGACTGCACTAATCACTCTGCCGGCTTTTTCCCAGTTCATTAAATCGTTTGATACGGCAAATCCCACTTCATTGGCTGTACAATCATAGGTGGCACAGCCCAAATATGCCATAAGATAACTGTAATGATTTCCATTAAAGCTGAAATCACCTTCCACTACAGTAGGATCGCACACCTGCACGGAATCCCAACTGCCTGAGGTGGTGGTAAGCACTCTCTGTCCATCATAGTAAATTCCATCTTTTACCTTGCCTGGCGTAACTTCATTGGAGCAATAGAAAACCATTCCATTTATGCTAGTCGGGCAATATTTATATATTTGCTCACCAGCAAGTGGTACTTCTTCGTCTTCAAGTGGCACTATTTCTTTCGATGGAATAAGCTCATAATGATACCTATCCAGCGTAACTATAGTTGTTATTGCGCCAACGCTGACAAGTGCAACTAAAAAAATGAATAAATTTCTCTTATTAAAAAATCCCCTGCGCATTACCATTTCCTCCTTCTAAAAAAAGGTGTGGCATCACAACTCCCCGTATAAAAAGATTAACATTTGTAACAACGCAAAAACGATTTTTCACAGAGGTTATACAAAAGTTTAACGGTATTTTAATAGTCTTTTAACAAAAGTTTCATGATTTATTTTTCATGAAAATAATTTAAATTTTACAC
>JAGBJE010000007.1 GCA_017934625.1 Pseudobutyrivibrio sp.
ACTTTAAGATACGCTACAGATTCTGAAGTATACACAGCTAACCTGGGAAGTAACACTTATTCAATTGATAAGACTAACAATTCAATGGATAACAGCATTGTGATTGCCGGGGATGACACAGTATTTATCTTAGCTGATTACGTGCAGCTACTTACAGATTTTCAGTATGAATATTTCGATACACCTAGCAGAGTGCTGATTGAAAGGGCTGGATATGTTAAACAGACAGCAACAGCAAAGGGTAAGAGCCAGATTCGAAATCTGAATGGCCCAAAGAGCCCTATCCTTGAGGATGTTGAAAAGGGAGAGGCTATTACAGTAGTCAGAGATACTGGTAAATGGAGCTTTGTTGTTTCTGAAAAAGGCGTTATGGGTTACATGAAAAACAATAAGATTTCAAACCAAAAGGAAGAGACCACTGAGGCTACACTTCCAGAGAGAACCTATAACCATATCTCAACAGGAAAAGATATTTCTTTATTGTGGCACCAGGTTACAGCTCAGGCTGCAAATGATGATATCGCCACAGTTTTGGCGGACTCAGGTAAGGTAAATGTTATCTCACCTACATGGTTTTATCTTAATGATAACAAAGGCGGCATAGCATCCATTGCAAGCAGTAGCTACGTTAGCACTTGCCATGCTGCAGGTGTGCAGGTGTGGGGTCTTATCAGTAATCTTGAGGACGAAAGTGTTGATACTACAACAGTGTTAAATACCACCAGTGCAAGAGATGCACTCGTAAATAATTTGATTGCCCAGGCCATTACCTACGGCCTTGATGGAATCAATATCGATATAGAGCAGCTTGCAGGCGAAGCTTCTGATGGATATATCCAGTTTATTAAGGAGCTTTCAATTAAGTGTGAAAAGAATGACATCATTCTTTCAGTAGATAATTACGTGCCAACTGCATCCTCAGCTGGCTACAACAGAAAAGAGCAGGCTAAATATGCTGATTATGTAATAATTATGGGCTATGATGAGCATTATTCAGGCAGTGAGGAGGCTGGTTCTGTAGCTTCAATCGGTTGGGTTGAGCAGGGTGTGCAGGACACACTGAATGAAGTGCCAGCTGAGCAGGTAGTTCTAGGAATGCCTTTCTATTGCAGAGTATGGGATATAGCTGAGGATGGTAGCATCTCAAGCAAGGCATATGGAATGGATGCAATACAGACATATCTTAATACAAACGGCGTATCCACCGCATGGGACGATGCAAGTGGCCAGTATTACGGTGAATACGTTAAGGAAGGCACTACTTATAAGATATGGGTAGAGGATGAGGCTTCCCTGGAAGAGAAGCTAAAAGTTATGGATAAATATGGATTAGCCGGTGGCGCATTCTGGAAGAAAGGATTCGATAGCACAGGGGCTTGGAACGTGATTGCAAAATATTTATAAAATTGTAATTGCACCTAAGACACAGAAAAATCACGGATTGTTAGGATTTGTGACGGTTTAAAGGGTTTGTGTTATAAAGTAAAAGTGTTATAATTTTGAGTATGATTACTAGGATTATGGATGTATCGACTGAGCCTATGAACATGGATTACATCAAAGAGGCATCAGAGATACTAAGAAACGGCGGACTTGTAGCCTTTCCTACTGAGACAGTTTATGGACTGGGAGGAGACGCCACAGATAAAGAAGCATCAAAAAAGATATATGCAGCTAAGGGACGTCCATCGGACAACCCACTTATCGTGCATATTGCGAAATTTTCACAGTTAGAAGATATTTCAAAGGATTTGCCAGAAAATGCCAAGAAGCTTGCAGATGCATTTTGGCCAGGTCCACTTACAATGGTGGTGAATAAGAACAATGTAATCCCTTACGAAACCACAGGCGGACTTGATACAGTGGCTGTTAGAATGCCTAACAACCCAGTGGCACTTGCCCTTATAGAGGAAAGCGGATGCATGATTGCGGCACCTAGTGCCAACACATCAGGCAGACCTAGCCCTACCAAGGCAAGCCATGTATACGAGGATTTGTCTGGCAAGATAGAAGCTATATTAGATGGCGGTTCAGTAGATATAGGTCTTGAATCTACAATAGTAGATTTGACAGAGGATGTGGTGACAATCCTTCGCCCAGGCTATATCAATATGGATATGCTGCGTGAGGTGGTAGGAGAAGTCAGAATGGACCCAGGCATTGTTTACAATGACAAGGGAACCACATCAGGTGCTAGGCCAAAGGCGCCTGGCATGAGATATAAGCATTACGCACCAAAGGGCGATTTAACAATAATCTCAGGGGAAGAGGATATTGTTGTAGCCACAATCAACCAAATGACAAAAGAGGCACTTGATAAAGGTCAAAGGGTAGGCATTATAGCCACATCTGAATCAGCGGACAGATACAAAGATGGCCAGGTGCTAGTTATTGGGGACAGAGCAGATGAGGGAAGTATAGCTCATAATCTATACGATATCCTTCGTCAGTTTGATGAAATTGGTGTAGATGTTATCTATTCAGAAAGCTTTGCAACACCTAAGATGGGGCAGGCGATTATGAACAGATTGCTTAAGGCGGCAGGCCAAAAGACAATAGAAGTATAGTCACAGCCCGCAGTCAGGAGATAATGGTATGGAAAAAATTAATAGAGTGATATTTGCTTCCGGAAGCGGAACTGCAAGGGCGCCTATGGCAACAGCCATATTCCACGCCACCGAGCACTCAAGGCCTATTATATGTGAGGCCAGAGGCTTGATAGTTCAGTTTCCAGAGCCGCTAAATCAAAAGGCGGAAGCAGTACTTATCAGTAATGGCATTACGCTGACGGATTATTCCTCTAAGCAGCTGATGGATTCGGATTTTTCCGAAAACACCCTGGTGATAACAATGGAGGAAAGCCAGAGGCAAAAAATATTAAATGAATATGCAAACGCCACCGAGGAGAATGTCAGACTTCTAAATGAGCTTGTGGGGGACGAGCTGGAAGTCATGGACCCATACGGTGGTTCAGTGCAGACATATGGTCTGTGCTACGAGGTCTTAAAGGCATCAATTGAGAAGTTAATGAGGGTACTTTCGGCATAAATTATATACGTATTGGAGGACAAGACCATGAGTGACAAGAGACTTGATTACATTAGCTGGGATGAATACTTTATGGGCGTAGCAGTATTATCGGGTATGAGATCTAAAGACCCAAACACACAGGTTGGAGCTTGTATTGTTAGCCAGGATAATAAGATTCTATCTATGGGCTACAATGGTTTTCCAAATGGTTGTTCAGATGATGAGTTTCCTTGGGCAAGAGTAGGAGACCCTCTGGAGAATAAATATTTCTATACAACACACAGCGAACTTAATGCAATCCTCAATTACAGAGGTGGCTCATTAGAAGGTTCAAAGCTGTATGTGTCACTTTTTCCATGTAATGAATGTGCCAAGGCTATCATACAGTCAGGCATCAAAACTATCATCTACGATAGTGATAAATACGAAAACACACCATCAGTTATTGCTTCAAAGCGTATGCTAAGAGCAGCTGGTGTTGAGTTCTATCAGTATGAACACACTGGTAGAGAAATATCATTTACACTTTAACATTAAAACTTACCAGATAGGAGCAAGCAGTGAGGGACAAGAAAAAGGCAAGTAAGGATGTGGCAGGAGCGCTAGTAATGGTGCTTCAGCTGGGAATAAATGTAATAGTACCAATTCTTTTATGTACGGTAATAGGTGTTATGCTAACTAATCACTTTGGCTCAAAGGGATTCACTATAGGAGGAATTCTTATAGGAGTAGTAGCAGCATGTAATGGGGCGTACCGGTACCTAAGAGGATATTTAAAACGATTCGAGTCAAAGGAAAAGCATGATTAATTGGATGAAAAGACTAAATCAAGCTTTGCCAGGCTTGGTTTTAGGAATAGTTATATTCGGTGTATTAGTAGAGCTTGCGGGAGTTTGGTTTGTAGAGGATAAAATCAGATATACCACAGGTTTAATGTTTGGAATCGGCTGTGCAATATTTATGGCGATACATATAGCCATGATTATCGAAGAATCAGTACGTATTGGACAGGGACATGAGAAGTACCTTTCCTTCAAATCCGTAATGAGATATTTGATTGTATGTGCAGTGATGATTCTTATGATGGTGTTTAAGCTTGGTAACATGTTTACAGCACTCATCGGCATTTTAGGGCTCAAGGTTAGTGCTTACGCACAGCCTTTGCTAAATAAAATTCTCGGTAATAACAATTTAAATACAGCCGAGGGGATTAACAATGAACTAAATACGAAGGAGGTGAAAGTGTGACAGAAGGAATTTTACTGGCCTCGAGCGATACTGTGGACATGATCAAAGGTCTGTACAAGTACGAAGTATTTGGACAGGAAGTTTGGATTACCACATCTCATGTCTGTATCCTTATCGTTTGGCTTTCGCTGGTTATTTTTTCATTAATAGCCAACTATAAGCTAAAACACGCCACTGAAGTTCCTGATACCTTCCAAAGCATCTTGGAGCTGATTGTTTCACTTTTAGATGGAATGGTGGAAGGCAGTATGGGTAAGCACGCACCAGTGTTTGCAAACTGGATTTGTACGATATTCTGCTTCATATTAGTATCGAACTTATCTGGTTTGGTTGGACTAAGACCACCAACAGCTGATTACGGTACAACACTGGCACTGGCATTAATTACCTTTGTTTGCATCCATGTAGTAAAGATTAGGCATCAGAGTGCAAAGGACATTTGGATTGACAAGTGTTCTCCATTGCCACCATGGTTGCCAATTTGGATGCCTATCAATGTCATTTCCGACATTGCGGTACCAATTTCTATGTCACTACGTTTGTTTGCAAACGTTCTTTCAGGAACTATCATTATGGGTCTTGTGTATGGATTGTTAGGAAAGTTCGCGCTAGTATGGCCTGCAGCACTTCATGTGTACTTTGATATTTTCTCTGGTGCAATCCAGACATATGTATTCTGTATGTTGACAATGACATACATCGCTCAAAGTTATGGAGATAGCTAATAGCTATCTAAACAAAATTACTTTTAGGAGGAAACAACTTATGAACATTTCAGGTACAGATTTAATTAAAGCTTGTTCAGCAATCGGTGCTGGTCTTGCAGTTATCGCTGGTATTGGTCCTGGTATTGGACAAGGTATCGCAGCTGGTCACGGTGCAGCAGCCGTTGGTCGTAACCCAGGAGCACAGGGACAGATCATGTCTACTATGTTACTTGGTCAGGCCGTTGCCGAGACAACAGGTCTTTACGGACTTGTTATTGCCCTTCTGTTACTCTTTGTACAGCCATTGGTTGGTTAATTATTATCAGGAAGAAATAGAAAAAGGAGGGGCTAAAAGTTGGAAAGACTATTTGACTTAGACGTTCAGTTGGTGAACGACGTAGTACTTTTAGCCATAGCAGTATTCTTCCTATTCCTTATAATGTCAAACAAGCTTTTCAATCCGGCAAGAAAGCTTTTGCAGGATAGAAAGGATGGCATTGCAAGGGACATCGCAGATGCTAAGAAAGATAAGGAAGAGGCAGAAAAGCTAAGGCTCGAGTACGAGGCAAAGCTTAAGGATATCAACAAAGAAAGAGATGCTATCCTGGCTGAAGCAAGACAAAAGGCCTTGAAGAATGAAACCAAAATTATTAGCGACGCTAAGGAAGAGGCAGCAGCTATTATCGCTCGTGCAAACGAGGAGGCTGAGCTTGAGAAGAAGAAGGTTGCCGATGAGGTTAAGCAGGAAATGATATCAGTTGCAGCTGTTATGGCTAGCAAAGTTGTTGCTGCTAACATCGACACAACTATTCAGAACACCTTAGTAGAGCAAACTCTTAAGGAAATGGGTGAAAGCACATGGCTAAATTAGTCTCAAACGTATATGGTGATGCATTGTTTGAGCTAGCCGTGGAATCAGGGAAGGTCGATGACTTTTTAAATGAGGCAGAGGCTGTCATAGAAGTCCTTGAGACTAATGACGGATTTTCTCAGATGATGAATCATCCAAAAATCAATAAAGAAGAAAAGCTTCAAATCATCGACAATGTATTCAAAGGCAAGGTAAGCGATGAGCTGGTTGGGCTCTTAAGACAGCTTGAGGAGAAGGACCACTCAAAGGATATGGTGGCAGTGCTTAATTACTTCATTGAGAAGGTTTACGATTATAAAAAAATCGGCAGAGCAACTGTTACAACACCATTAGAGCTTACTGAGACACAGAAAGCAGATGTCGAGAAGCGTTTGCTTCAAACTACCGACTATGGTTCATTTGTAATGACATACAAGGTAGACCCTGAATTAATCGGGGGTATGGTAATTCGCATTAAGGATAGAGTCGTTGATAGTTCTATCAAGACTCAGATTAGTAAACTAACTCACGAGTTATCAAATATTCAATTGAAAGTAGGTGAATGCGCTCCATGAATTTAAAACCAGAAGAGATTAGCTCGGTTATTAAAGAGCAGATGAAACGCTATGCAGCGCAGCTTGATGTTTCGGATGTAGGAACCGTTATTCAGGTTGCCGATGGAATTGCACGTATTCACGGATTACAGAATGCTATGCAGGGCGAACTTCTAGAGTTCCCTGGGGAAGTATACGGCATGGTATTAAACCTTGAGGAGG
>JAGBJE010000053.1 GCA_017934625.1 Pseudobutyrivibrio sp.
ATGAAGTTACTTTCATCAGTATCTAACCAAAGTTCATCTGCAGAAGCAATGAAAAATGCTGGTGAAGGCTCTGTAACCCCTACATCTGTCAGAGCTGCAGCTACAATTATTACAATGCTTCCTATCATTTGTATCTACCCATTCCTCCAGCGCTACTTCGTAACCGGACTTACGTTAGGTGGAGTTAAAGAATGATATATACATTATGAAATTTAAGTGAGCATAATCTAGTTAACAAGCTATTATTCTTTTGAACGATACATGTAGTAGAGTGAAAAATAATAATGCTTGTGAACGTAAGATTATGCGGGCTTTGGAGACTATATATGCGTAATGTTTTTTTAGAGATTGGAAAATCTCAGGCTGAAATAGATGCTCGCGTAGAAGAGACATTTAACGAGATTTTTTACGGAGCCAATAATTTTTATGGTACTACGGCTGATGGTACCATGGGATTTCTTATCGATACAGGCAACAACGACACCCGTACAGAAGGAATCTCTTATGGCATGATGATGTGTGTCCAGCTGGACAAAAAGAAGGAGTTCGACCAGCTTTGGAACTGGGCAATGACAAAGATGTATCTGGATGAGGGAGAAAATAAGGGATACTTCGCTTGGTCAGTGGCAACTGACGGAAATAAAAATGCTTTTGGACCAGCTCCTGACGGAGAAGAATTCTTCGCAATGTCACTTATTTTTGCCAGCCACAGATGGGGCGATGGTGAAGGTATTTACAACTATAGCCATCAGGCAAAGGAGTTGCTTAGGACATGCATCCATCATGAAGAGCTTTATGGTGGACACAACATGTGGACAGATGATGGACTAATCAAGTTCGTCCCAGGACTTGAGTTCACAGATCCATCCTACCACCTGCCACATTTCTATGAATTGTTTGCAGAAAACTGCTATGAAGAGGATAGTTTATTCTGGAAGACAGCAGCAAAGGCAAGTAGAGAATATTTAAAGAAAGCTTGCCATCCTGTTACAGGTCTTTCGCCAGAATATAGCTACTATGACGGCAAGCCATATCCTGACCATGAGCATTTTGGTGGACGTCACGATTGGTTCTACAGTGACGCATACCGCACCATTGCAAACATAGGATTAGCTTATGAGTGGGAATCAAAGGATTCCGAGTTTGATAGATTTTGCAGGGAAACTGCAAATAATTTACAACGCTTCTTCTTCACTCTTCCCTCTGATAAAAACAGAGGTATATATGAAATCGACGGCACTATTTTGGAGGGAACGGCCCTTCATCCTGTAGGCTTGACTGCCACAATCGCTCAGGCGAGTTTGGCAGCGGATGGAGAGTACGCCCTCAAGGCTGTCGAAGAATTTTGGAACACACCTCTTAGAACAGGTGAGCGCAGATATTACGACAACTGTTTGTACATGTTTGCCATGCTTGCTTTAAGCGGTAAGTACAAAAAATATTAATAATGTTTCTTTCGCCACCGGATGTATGCCGGTGGCTTTTTTATATGCAAAAAGCTTAGTTGGGCAGATTGTTCACCATTGATGTGTCACTATTTAAAACATAAGTCAATTCGCTAATAGATTATAATTTCATAAATTGTTATAATATATAACGAAATAGATATTTCGGAGGATTAATATGAGACTCTCCCAGTTATTAGAGTATGACAATATTATAGTGCAATGTCACAACAATCCAGATGCAGATGCCCTTGCATCTGGTTTTGCTGTTTTAAAATATTTAAGAGATAATGGCAAGAATGTCAGGTTTGTTTATGGCGGCAATTTTGAGATAGCCAAGAGCAATCTGAAGCTTATGATTGCAGATCTTGGTATAGATGTTGATTATGTTAAGACACAGGAGGAATTGGCTAAGCTGCTTGGTCTTAATGAAGGGGAATTTCCAGACCTTCTTATTACCGTGGACGGCCAATATTTAGAAGGCAATATCCAAAAGTTTGCTGCAAAGAATATTGCTATTATCGACCACCATCAGGTGGAAGGTCCTCTCCCTAGGCTTTCAGAGGTAAGAAGCTATCAGGCTAGCTGTGCCACAGTAGTGTGGGATTTGCTAAAGCATGAAGGGGTAGATGTTAATGCTGATATTAAGCTATCAACAGCCCTTTATTATGGCCTTCTTACAGATAGTAATAATTTCTCAGAGTTACATCATCCTATAGACATGGATATGCGAGACGAGCTTAAGTTTAGCTCAGCTATTATCACTAAGTTTAAGAATTCCAACATCTCCCAGGAGGAGCTTCGCATTGCAGGAATAGCCCTGCTTGGCTCAGAGTATTACAGGGATAATCATTATGCAATTGTAAAGACTGACCCATGTGATCCTAATGTGCTTGGCATTATTGCTGATATGCTTCTTGAGGTAGAGGATGTTGAGTGTTGCCTGGTTTATTCTATCCATGAGGGCGGAATTAAGATTTCTGTTAGAAGCTGTGTTAAAGAAGTAAAAGCAGACGGGCTGGCTCAGTTTATCTGCGAGGGTGTAGGAAATGGCGGAGGACACGCCATTAAGGCAGGCGGTTCCATACAAAGAAAGCTGCTTGAGATACAGGAACTTGATTACACACCACCATCTATTCAGCAGTTCTTCAGGAGCAGAATGCAGGATTACTTCTATGATAATGATATTATTTATGCCGATAATTATGAGCTTGATTTACATGGCATGGATAAATATGTAGGGAAGGCTTTGCAGGCTGGTTTTGTAATAGCTAAGGATATTATGCCTGTAGGCTCTAATTTAATCATAAGAACCATTCAAGGTGATGTGAAATTTGAGGTAAAGCCAGATACTATTATTGTAATCGGAATACGAGGAGAGGTAGCTGCTATCTCAAAGGAGCAGTTTGATAAATATTTTGAAAAAGATGAAGCTGAATACATCTATCCTGGTGACTATATCCCTACAATAAGAAATGATGTTGATGGAAGAACAATGGAACTTATACCATTTGCCCACAGCTGTATCACTGCGGGCAATAGTATGTTGTTTGCAAAAGAATTAAATAAAAGAACAAAGTTGTTTACTAAACATAATCCAGACACTTACAGGCTTGGTAAGCCCGGGGATTATATGGGTGTTTTAGCAGAAGATACTTCTGAAATATTTATTATTGAACGAGAACTTTTTAATAAAATGTTTACACCTGTGCTTAGTTAGAACGAAACAATAGAAAAGCCATCCTTCAGGCCATTAATCTGCAAATAGGATTTTACATCTAAAACACGCTTTGTCAGCTTATGGCCTGTTTGGGTGAAGCCATCAGCTTCCACTTCGTTAAAGGTGATGTCATTTCCATCTTCAATACCTCTTCTATCAGTAACATGGTATTTAACAACACCGCTTGCGATACGGGCAAATTCGGCCTTTGACACAAGTACGCTTACTTCCACATTGCCACCTGCAGCGCCAGTTTTTAGAGTGTTTGTATCAGCAAAAAATTGACGACCAAGTTCGTCTTCTTTACTTCCATTCATAGCTTCGCTTAACCCTTTAATCAGATCTTCTCTTCCTGCCATGGCAACCTCCTAAATAATAAAAATTTACTAACTAGTATTATTAGAATACAATGTATCTTTGAAGAATCTGTGATAGAATAGTGAAAGATTGTACTATTTAAATTTAATAATTGGAGGCGAATAATGGCAAAAGAATTGTTGACTAGAGATCAGGTAAAAGTAGAGGATACTTGGAATGTAAATGATGTATATGAGTCAGAGTCCCTTTGGGAGGATGATATTACACTTGTAAATAAAGAATTGGAAGAGATTTCAAAGTACCAGGGTAAGGTGTGTGAAAGTGCATCTAATCTTCTTAAGGTCTTAGAGCTAACTGCCACAGCAGAAGAGCGATTGGAGAAGGCTTATTTTTATTCAGCTAGACTTTTTGACCAGGACCAAAGCAACACTAAGCACAGAAGCATGAACCAGAGAATGGTTTCTCTCTATGCCAAGATGGAATCAGATTTATCTTTCATCACACCAGAAATTCTTGCCTGTGATAGTGCAATGCTTGAGAAGTTCTTTGAGGAAGAGTCAGGCCTTGAGCTATATAGAAAGCAGATTAAGGAAATCGTTAGATTAAAGAATCACACACTTTCAGCTGAGCTTGAAAAGGTTGTTGCCATGACAGCAGAAATGTCAAACACACCTGGAGAAGTATATGAAGCATTCACAAACATCGACCTTACATTCCCTAATGTAAAGGACGAAAACGGTGAAGAGTCAGCTCTTACAAATGGTAATTTCGTACCATATTTAATGTCTAGCAATAGAGCTGTCAGAGAAGAAGTTTTCAAGACATATTACGGAACAATGAAAAAGTATCTTAACACATATGCTGCATCCTACAGCGGTGAGGTTAAGCAGCGCATGTTCTATTCAAGAGTAAGAAATTACGGTTCTAACCTTGAGGCAGCAGTTGATGGTAATAATGTTTCACCAGAGGTTTATGCTAATCTTGTTAAAACCGTAAATGCGAATTTGGATAAATTACATGCTTACGTATCTCTTCGCAAGAAATGCTTAGGTGTTGATGAGCTCCACATGTACGATATCTACACACCTATGATTGCAGATGTTGCAAAGAAGGTTACATATAAGGAAGCTCAGGAGACAATCTGTAAGGCTTTAGCTTTACTTGGTGATGATTATGTAGCACTTCTTAAGGAAGGCTTTGCCAACAGATGGATTGATGTTTATGAGAATAAGGGCAAGCGCGGTGGAGCTTATTCTGACACAGCATACGGTGTTCATCCATACATGCTTTTAAACTATCACGATACATTTGATGATATGTTTACAACAGCTCACGAAATGGGCCACAGCATGCACAGCCATTATTCAAATGAAGCACAGCCATTTATCTACTCACACTACAAGATTTTCGTTGCCGAGGTGGCATCCACCTGTAACGAGATTTTACTTTTAGAGTATTTACTTAAGAATACAGATGATAAAAAGGAGAGAGCATATCTTCTCAACCATTATCTTGATAGCTTTAAGGGCACAGTATTCCGCCAGACACAGTTTGCTGAGTTTGAAAAAATCACAAACGAAATGGTAGAAAATGGTGATAGCCTTAACGCTGAGAATCTATCGTCCCTATATAAGGACATAAATGAGCGTTATTATGGACCTGACATGGTTTCAGACGAAGAAATTGCATATGAGTGGGCACGTATTCCTCACTTCTATTACAATTTCTACGTATATCAGTATGCAACCAGCTTCTGTGCAGCAGTAGCCATTGCAGGCATGATACTTACTGAGGGTGAGCCAGCAGTTGCACGCTACAAGAAGTTCTTATCATCAGGCTGCACCGATGCACCAGTTGAGCTTCTCAAGATTGCAGGTGTTGACCTAACCACCCCAGCCCCAATCGAAGCCGCCCTCAAGAAGATGGGCACCATCGTCGACGAACTCGCGTCACTTGTTTAATTATCGTAACGGGTATGCGTTTCACACCGCCCGTTTTTCGTCGATATTAAAGTAGTAAATTTAGATGAGCAAGATGCAGACAAGTTATGCTTAACCTTGGCAAGCGCGAAGGTTAGATTACAAATTTAGATAATTAGATGAGCTGAAGATAGCAAATACACACAACCTCGGCAAGCGCGAGCAAGAGGGCCCCATTCAGCTAAGGAGGGACCCTTTAGGGAGGTTCCCTTGGCTGAAATGGGAGATGGCTTGCGGGAGCACGAAAACCTAGGCGTATTTGCTAGCCTTCAGCGGACTATAGAGGTTTATATGAGTTTTGTACATTTACACACACATACAGAGTATTCACTGTTGGATGGCTCCAACAAGATTAAGTCATATGTTAAGAAGTGCCTGGACCTTGGCATGACTGCAGCCGCCATCACAGACCATGGAAACATGTATGGCGTAACCAAATTTTATGATGAGTGCATGGCCCAGGGCCTTAAGCCAATCATTGGCTGTGAGGTCTATGTG
>JAGBJE010000054.1 GCA_017934625.1 Pseudobutyrivibrio sp.
AATCGCATCCTTAGCATATTCAGAAATAGCTCTAGCCTTTATTAAGGAATTTTCCTCAAAAGTAGCACCATCCTCTACGATATCACAATCGATTCCGGCTTCCTTCATGGACTGAATATCATAGCTATCCTCACCTAGGATTTCCCGAATCTCTCGCATCTTATTAGCGTTACCTGTTGCAAAAATAATCTTAGTCTTCATTTAAATACTCTAGCACCGCTTCATAAATGGCCAGTGCCGCCTTTCTTTGATATTCTTTATCTTGAAGATTTTCAAGTTCCCTCTGGTTTGTCATAAATCCAACCTCCACGAGAGCCACTGGAGACTGTGACATACGAATGATGTATACCTCATCACCTACAACAGTGCCTTTTGACTTGGCCCCCAGTTCCTTCAGCAGATGATTAAGACATACCTCCGCAAGCTTCTTTGATTCACCTGTTGGATCACCGCCTTCGTACATTACCTCGCATCCGTTGATGGAAGACATACGACCCGATGCAGTAGAATTATTATGGACCGATATGAAAATATCAGCATTTGAATCATTCGCCAGACCCACTCTATTTTCGAAGGATGGATTTGAATCATCAGTACGGGTGTAGTATACACCAATATTTTTGTCACTTCTATCGAAAAGTTTTTTCAGCTCAAGAACAATGTCAAGATTAATATCTTTTTCATAGACGCCCATTTTAGTAGCTCCAGGCACGTTACCACCATGACCTGCATCTACTACAACAATCTTATCATATACCTGATGTGGGTCTACAAAATCCACATAGATGTATTCACCCTCAGAAGTCATCTGTGCTTCTAACACTTTATCTAATGTTATTTCAATAACACCTACAAGATTTTCACTGTCATAGGTAATATCTATGATATTGTTAGATTCGCCCCTCATAGGATACTTTTCAAAGTAGTCCTTACCAATACCATTTATTGAGATAGCAATAGTTTTGTCTACATAAATATCCTCTATGCTAACACTTGCGCTGGTAACATTTTCAGGCAGCGCCAATCTAATCTGATGCCCCTTTAGCACAGATTCTCTTGTTTCTTCTCCCTCGCCTCTAAGCTCTAAATCACTGGCTCTTAACATGTCCATAACTGACACTCTACCGCCAGATAGCTTGCTGTCCTGAATCCTAAGCGCAATTATATGCATATTGGGAACATATATAAGAATGCAGCTCATGATTATGACAACAGCAAGGATTATAGCTGTAAAGGCACCCATAACCTTTTGTTCCATTACTTGCTTACCCTTTTAGTCTCCTCCTCGAAGACTTCCATAACATTATTTGCATAAGCTTTAATGCAAAGATTAGATTTAACTGCATCCTCAACATTCTCCCAATCCAATCCATTATTGCTAATAAAGCCCTTTCCGTCTGTAATGTCTACCGCCTGAGTCATCTTGTCTGTAGCATATTCTACTGCAAGAGGACGCTTAGTCTCAGGTGTATTAACATACAACACGATAGCAAAGCTTTCTCCCTTTGTAACAGTCTTTGCTGAATTAAATTTTATAGTGTAATAGCCTTTGTCACTTACTGTGCCTGATGCTACTAACTCTTTCTCAGAAAGTGTGCTTGTATTTTCATAATTTGGCACAAAATAAATCTGGTAGCTGGTGTTCTTACCAAGGGCGTAAAAGCCGGCTGCTTCGATTTGCTGATCAGCATCCGCTACAAAAGTGTTAGCCCCGTAAGCCCACTCTTTGTTATATCCAATCTGTCCAACCCAACCACATAAATCACTTTGATATATATAATTGTAGGTATTGTTGGTGTCAACAGACACATAGGATACTGCCTGATTTCCAATATTGGAATCGTAGTAAGAAATATAGAATACTCCATCATCTCCAAAGCCTGTGCCCCAGCTGTTTTGACAGATAAAGGCGCCATCCTTAGGAACCGCTTCACTGAAATTTTCCGCAGGATATTTATCATCCCAACCTATAATTACAACATCATGATTAGGCTTTGAATTGCCTGTGTAGCAATATGAATTTGTCTGTCTGTTATAGCTGCTAGAACGAGTAAGATTTGATGTAGCTACGCTGGCATATATAGATGAAGATACACCACCATATTGATATACAGCCTGCTTAATCTCATCCAAATTCTCTGAATCGTAAAAATGTGCCTCCTGCAAATGAACCTGAGGCAGCTCCTCACTATTTTGTGAAGTAAGATTAGATATTATGCTGTTATTAGATGCATTAGTCTCGATAGCTGGACCCTGCCATGAAAGAAGATAAGCAAGAGCCATAGTGTACTTTCCACCTGCCGATTCATCTAGCCCAAAGCTGTTCTCGTTAATCATAGAATCCACTGAAAACAGATATGGCTTTGCAGGTAAAAGCGATGACTCTAATGCCTCTAATGAAGCGCATGCCCAACAGGTGGCAGTAGAGCCCTGATTTCTTATTGTGCTAACCCTGTTTACATTCCTCAAATCGTACTTAGTAGGAAGTCCAGGCTCTTTATCATAATCGATTGTAACGGTATAAGCAGATTTGTCATAGCTGTATTCGTACCCAAATACACTACACAAATCCTCAAGACCAACATATAATTCTCCAAGATGCAGCGATGGTTCGATGGTAAGCTTAATTTCATCGCCATTTTCTGTAGCTGTAGTCTTACCCTCCATGAATTCATAGATATCATTTGTAATCTGCACTACAGCACTGGCATCATCCTCCATGAATGCAGAGCCCTTTAGCTCGGACTTGATAAACTCTAGAGAGCCTACTGGATTAAGGCCATCATCAAGCATGATATTAGGCTGATTAGAGATATATTGCTCACCATTGATATAAACCTTAAGCTGACCTGCGTCGTTAAGATTTTTAGACATCAGAGGATACAGCACATCCTCATTGAGTGTTGCACCACGAAACGTCTCAACTGCTGCATATCTATCATTCCAATTATTTAATTTCCAAATCACTGTCACTGCAATGATAATTGTAAAAACCAAAAATCTCTTGGAAAATTTCATTTATATTTAGCCCTTCTTCTTAGGTTTAGGTCCCAAAAACTGATAAAAATATGTCTTTATCATTCCATTATATATCTTGCGGTTCTTATCCGCTTTTCTTCCGATGTATTTAGGTGCATCCTCGTAGCTAGTGATTACATACATAGACCAGCTGTCAAGCGCCTTGTAGGCAGCACCAAGCTTGCCGTAAAGCTCTGGCAAATCCTTCTTATCCTCAAGTCTCTCACCATATGGTGGATTGGTAAGAACGAAACCATATTTCTTAGGATGACGCAAATCTCCCACATCCCTGGTCTGGAAATGAATCATATGGTCCACCCCAGCCTGTTTAGCATTAAGTCTGGCAATCTTAACCATCTCAGGATCAATATCGAAGCCCTGCAGGTCACATTCTACAGATGTGTCTACATCAGCTCTGGCCTCATCAAAGCAATCCTTCCAAGTTCTTCCATCGATAAGATTATCCCAATCCATAGATGTAAAATCTCTGTTAAGGCCTGGCGCTATGTGAGCTGCAATCATGGCAGCCTCAATAAGAAATGTACCTGAGCCGCAGAATGGGTCAACCAGGATTCTATCTGCATGCCAAGGAGTAAGCTGAATTAAAGCTGCTGCCATAGTCTCAGACAATGGAGCCTTGCTGGTGTATGTCCTGTAACCCCTTTTGTGTAGAGGAACACCAGTAGAATCTAATGTAACCACCACATCATCCTTAAGCAGGAAAATTCGAACTGGATAATCAGCTCCAGTCTCCTCAAACCAGGTGATATCGTAGTAGGATTTCATTCGCTCTACCATAGCCTTTTTAACAATGGATTGAATATCTGTAAGAGAAAATAGCTTGCTCTTAACTGAAGTTGCCTTTGTAACCCAAAACTTACCGTCCTTTGGGATATAATTTTCCCAAGGAAGTGCCTTGATTCCCTGAAACAATTCCTCAAATGTGGTAGCGTGAAATCTGCCGATTTCCACAAGGACACGCTCTGCCGAGCGCAGATGAATGTTGGCTCTACATATAGCCTCTGCATCACCTGTAAATGTTACACGTCCATCGGTAACCTCTGTGATATCGTATCCTAAATCATATATTTCTCTTTTAAGTGGTGCCTCAAGACCAAAGTGGCATGGGCAACTGATTGTATAAATGTCTGTCTTCATATTTTTCTTTCTAATGCTTATATAATATTGTAACTGCTGTATTTTGTTTCCTTATTATAAGCAGTTACTATATATTATAGCTTTTTTCACTGTTTCATACCACAGAAAAAACAAGCTTTCAGTGGTTTTTGTTACTATTCACGGACATGCTAAAATTTTATGTATGTGGATTTAGCTAAGTGGGAGCATTGTGCACTCTAGGGACTTGCTAATGAATCAACAGAATTAGCCCACTAGAAGCATAAATCCGTCACCCTAGCCTATTGCACAGTCGAAGAATTACAGATTTTCTAAATGTCACAACTCGCATTTTTTATTACACGTGTTCTTTCAAGGTTTGACAATTCTGTCGCAACTGTATGTATATCGCATACACACTCAACCTAAAGAAATAGCAGTGACAGCAATATTAGTATTAATTGCATGATTTTGGAATGAGCATAGTAGAATCTTAAAGCAGTTTTTGAATGTTTTCGTATGGGCTGCCATGGACGGCAGCCCAAGGCTGATAGCGAAACCTGCTAAGCGAAGTCAAGGGTATTTTTTCTTTTTTAGAGCGCACAAATTAATCATTCTACTATTTTTTTAAAGTAATAGAATGATTGATACTTGGCCTGACTCCGCCCTTCATAATAATAGTAGCTGCCGATTATTCAGTGTTATATACTTCAGATACCCTCGCATAATATATTCTTAAAAATTTATTCAAACCTGCTATTTTGGCTTGTTTTTTATTTTTTCCCTCATTTTCTTTCTTCTTGATATAAAGATATACCGCATTATCTTTGGGCTCATTATGACATGTAAGCATACGCATGACCTCATATCCTACTTTTCGTAGAGTTGCTGATCCCCTTTTGCTTATTCGTCTTTGCGTACCTATAAATTGGCCAGATTGAAAAGGAGGAGGATCAATACCAGCACATGCAATTAAAGCTTTTGAACTATGTAGTTTTCTTATATCACCTATTTCTGCTATAAGCTTAGGCGCTAAAACATCTCCAACCCCTCCCATTTCTCTAACAACAGGATATTCAGGCAAGGTCTTCGCCAATTTCTTCATTCGTGTTAAAATCTCATTGAGAGAATTATTAATAGCTCTCAAAGAGGAAATGGCTTCGAGCATCAACATTTTGGTAGAAGGAATGCTTGAAGACAAAGTTGGAATACCAGCTGTTGCTAATTCATATATTTTAACGGCTTTTGAATTGCTAGGCTGGTATTCTTTTTCTTTTGCCCAGCTATTATATTCTGTTATAAACTCTTCTAATGACATTGAAGTTATCAAATCATAATGCCAAAACCTCTCCACAAAGTCACTTAATTTATCTTTGTTATACCTTTCGTCCCAGGCCTTGAACTCTCTTTTGATGCCTGGCATTGTGTAATCTAACATATGTGTAAGTTCCAGTAATGCTTTTACATGTAATTCCATATATGCTCGGTATCTCCGACCAAGTAATTTTAGTTCTTCATATACAGAATCATCTTGTTTAAATGCCTCAAGCTTGTCCCACTTCTCGAGCCCATAGTTAGCGATAGTTATTGAGTCTAGTTTATCGGTTTTAGCCAGTCTAATACTTGTGTTTTTAGCATACTTTTTCATGCCATAAGGATTAATTACCGAGACAAAATATCCTAATTCAACAAAGTACAATACCACAGGTAGATGATAGATACCCGTTGCTTCCATCACAATTTTAATTTCTCCGTCTAATCGTTTTAAAAGATTATCTAAGAGTTTAAAATCTTCGCTAGAATGGCTAATCTCAAATGGTTTACTAACAATCTCTCCATAAGGTTTTAAAATACATACTGTACTTTTTTCTTTAGACACATCAATGCCTACACTAATCATATGATTTCTCCTTTCTTTTTTTTAGTAATTGTTCCAATCTTACTTATTACTATTCAGTTTAGTTAGTTACACGAAAGCTCAAGTTTCAACCTGCTTAAACGAATGTTTATAACAAGGGATTGGCTTACAGTTTCACTGACGGATGCTAAATCCAAAACGGACTACGTAAGGCCAATTACTTCCCTTATTATAAAAAATAAGTGTAACCGTATGTGTGAACACACATATAGTTACACTTAGATGGTACTAAACGGACTGAGCTTGAAGCCGGTACGAAAAACACAAAAAAACTGCTTTTAATTCTACTTGGCGAATGTAATATGAATGCAATTAATACTAATATTGCTGTCACTGCTATTATTTAAATATAACAAGTGTATGCGATATACATACAGTTGCTTCGAATAGTCAAAGCCGTGAAAGGACACGTGACGTATGCTCGTTTGTGGCATTAAGAAAATCAGCAATTCTTCTCCAATGATGCAATAGGCTAGGGCGACGGATTTACGCTTCTAGCGGGCTCACTTCATATAAGAACAGCAAGTCCCTAGAGTGCACTACGCTCCCACTTAGCTAAATACCACATTCTGTAAGAAAACATGTCCGTGAATAGTAACTGGTTTTTACCTAGAATAATTGTTATATTATTATAAAAGCTAATATTCAATACTAGAAGTCGAGGGAGTTTTTATGAAACGCATAATTTCAGCAGGTGTAATTGCACTATTTTTAATACTTTGTATTACATATTCGATTCTGTTTTCTAAACCATCTATAAATTCAGAAGAAGCTTCATGTAAAGAAGCACCTGAAACCACTATTTCCACTGAATTTAACTTAAACACCTATAAGGAAAATCATCCTAAGGTAAGAGGCATATATGTTACTGGTCCGACCGCAGGAACTGAGAGAATGGACGAAATCATCAAGCTTATAAATGACACGGAGCTTAACGCAATTGTACTGGATGTTAAGGATGATAACGGCAATATTTCATTTAATATGGATAATCCAGATGTGATTGAAACCGGCGCTTGCATTCCTTATATTCATGATATTAAAGCTCTGATGAAAAAGCTTAAGGACAATGACATTTATGTAATCGCCCGTATACCTTGCTTTAAAGATCCCATCCTTGCAGCTTCACATCCTGAGCTTGGTCTTCGCACGCTAGATGGCGAGGCTGTAACAGATGCAGGTGGCAATGCATGGGTTAATCCATGCAAGGAAGAGGTTTGGGACTATATAATTAGCATTGCAAAAAGCTGTGGTGAGCTTGGTTTTGACGAAATTCAATTAGATTACGTACGCTTTCCTGTGGGCGTAAACGCAGACAAGGCCTACTACGGAGCACCATCTGATGATGAAAGCAGACAGCAATATATTAACGATTTTGTTATAAAAATTTCTGATACCCTTCACAAAGAAGGTATCCCTGTTACTGCAGATGTTTTTGGAACAATCATAAAAAGTTCCCTTGATTCTAGCCACATAGGGCAGGATTACAAGCGATTGGCTTCGTCATTAGATTGCATCTGCCCCATGATTTATCCATCCCATTATGCACCAGGAGAATTCGGTTTAGATAACCCAGATGCCAACCCTCATGACACTATTTACTATGCACTGGTTGGGTCTGAAAGGGTTTTAAAAGATATCCCTTCCTCAAACTGCGCAATCATACGTCCATGGCTTCAGGCCTTTACTGCCACATGGGTTGATGGATATTTGGAATATGACGGTACGGCAATCAGAAAAGAAATTGACGCTGTTTATGAGGCTGGGTATGAAGAGTGGATTTTGTGGAATTCAAAAAGCAATTATTCTTCAGATGGACTTGCTCTAAATTAGTTTGATAACTCTTTAACAATTTTCAGCTAAATTTCAGATTATTTCTATTGCATTGTTAGTAATTCTATATTATAATCTTTCTCGTAACTAGGAGTTTCCTAGTTTCACCCTTATTAATTATTTATACTCCCCTCAAAAAGACCGAGTTCTCGGTCTTTTTCTTTTATTCTTATTGAGTTTTTAGATGCTCGGAAAATTAATTTTACACAATTAGTTTCCTGTTATGCCGCTATTACATGCTTTTGTATCAAAAAAAGAGACCACTTATGCAGTCTCTTTGCACCATATTAAGTTCTCATTTGAAATGAGCCAACGCCTCTGCAAATCTCACTTCATCAAAAGGTTTAATAACAAAATCCTTCGCCCCTGCCTCTATAGCTTCGATAACATAACACTTTTGTCCCATTGCACTAACTACTAGAATCTTGGCATCTGGATCAAATTCAATAATCTGCTTGATAGCATCTATACCATTAGAGCTTCGTCCTACAGTATGACCATCTACAGTCATGGTAATGTCCATCGTTACTATATCCGGCTTAAACTCCTTGTACTTTTCCACTGCTGCATCAGAACAATCAGCTTCAGCTACAACAGTACAGCCATTTTTTTCAACTTCGCCTTTGACGACAGCTCTCATAAATTTAGAGTCGTCAACCACCAGTACTGTTTTTCCCAAAGGTCATCCTCCTCATTCTCTTCGTTATTTGGATGATTTAAGGTTATTATAGCACAACATCTATCGAACTAAGTATGAACTTTATGTTAAAAGTCTGTAGCCTGGGAATTAACAGATTCTTGGCAAGCCCTCACCCTGTAATATATCCAAAAATCTTCTTCCACCGATTTTTGTTTTCATAACAAGTGCGCCAACCTCAGTCTCATCTGTAGCTGTCTTCACCTCGCCTAATACACACGCATTTTCGCCGTATTTGCTGGCCTTTATAAGCTCTAGTGCCTTGTCAGCATATTCTTGAGGAAGGATTGCAACCATCTTGCCCTCATTTCCCATATAAAGTGGGTCAAGTCCAAGCAATCCACAGAACGACTGCACCTGAGCATCTACAGGAATGGCATCCTGATTAATCTCAAATGTAAGACCGCTTGATAAAGCAAGCTCCTTTAAAACTGTAGCAAGTCCTCCTCTTGTAACATCTCTAAGTACGTGTACAGGGACGTTATTTGATGTAAGCTTGCCAACCATTTCCTGAAGTGGAGCATTGTCACTAACGATTGTGTTTTTAATGCCCATTCTCTGACTAAGAACTGTAGCATGATGGTCACCTACATTTCCCGATACAATGATAACATCTCCATCTGCCGCATTCTTTGCCTTGATATCCACACCCTTTGGAACAAATCCAACGCCAGCTGTGTTGATATAAATACCACCATTTCCTTCTATAACCTTTGTATCACCTGCAACAATCTTGACCCCTGCCTCATTTGCAGTTTCTGCCATAGACTTAACAAGTCTTCTAAGTGTCTCAATATCTGCACCTTCTTCAAGGATAAATCCGCAGGTAATATATTTAGGAACTGCACCTCTCATACAAAGGTCATTTACAGTACCGCAAATGCAAAGTCTTCCTATATCTCCACCTGGAAACTCCAGTGGAGTTACCACAAAGCTATCTGTAGTCATTGCGATTGTAGCATCGCCTGGAACAACTGCTGCATCCTCCATCTCAGAAAGCACATCACTATTAAACTGTGCCTCAAAAATTTCTCTAATTAATTCTCCAGTGGCACGACCACCTGA
>JAGBJE010000055.1 GCA_017934625.1 Pseudobutyrivibrio sp.
CCATTGCCGTAGGCAATCTTCAATGGCAGTTCTTCCCACTGTAGTCCGTAATCATTTCGCTGGCCCATACATATCTTTCTAAGACACGCTTTCGCTCATGTCGTGCTCGTTGCCCTACGTAAGGTGCTGCGTTGCACCACCTAAGTAGGGACGGCACTTTAAGGTCTTTAGAAAGACATGTATGTCTCAACTCAATGATTACTCACTTAATAACCAAGGCGACATCACAGCCTAGGCAAGCGTGAGCAAGAGGGCCCCATGACTTGCAACAGAGGGGACCCACGCCGGCGGGGAGTTTCTGTTGCAAGACAATGGGAGATGGCTTGCGGGAGCACGGAGTACTACGAGGTTGCGCTTTTAGATGAGCTTGTATACGTAACAGGCGGACTAGATGACTAGACGGGGAGGGAGAATATATATGAAGCTAGATATTAAGAAGACGATACAGATGGGATTCGGGTTTCTTAGTATATGTGCCTTTTGGCAGATGTACAATGCCCTGATTCCTCTTATACTTACAGGAACATTTCATTTGAATGAGACTATTTCAGGTGTAATTATGGCTATGGATAATGTGCTTGCATTATTTTTGTTGCCTATGTTTGGCGCTATATCAGATAAGAGTAAGCATAGGTTGGGAAGACGCAAGCCATTTATTTTGTATGGAACAATTGCAGCAGTTATCCTAATGGTGATGCTTCCAATTGTGGATAATAGTTATTACGCTAATCCAACTGGTGGAAAAGAGGCACTGTTTATTGGAATATTGGGAGCGCTTCTTATTGCAATGGGTACATATAGAAGTCCTGCGGTTGCCCTGATGGTGGATTGCACAATTAAGCCACTGCGTTCTAGAGCGAATGCTATCATTAATCTAATGGGAGCTATAGGTGGCATCATTTATCTTGCAATCGCGGCAGTGCTTTACCCTGCGTCACGTACAAAGGGGTTGGAGCATATTAATTATCTACCAGTATTTTTGATTGTTGCAGGGATTATGTTGATATCTCTGTGTATTGTTATGATTACTGTGGATGAAATTGCTTTTACCAAAGAGGTGGAAAACTATGAGCTGTTACATCCAGAGGAGAATTTAGCTATAGAAGATGAAAATGGCAATGAGGCGTTGCCTGCTGATGTAAAGCAATCATTGATATTTCTTTTAATTTCAGTTTCACTGTGGTTCATTGCATATAATGGAATGGAAACATGGTTTACAACCTATGCGGTAAGAATGTGGGATATGGCTGTTGGTGCAGCTTCATTCTGTCTGCTTGTTGCAACAGGAGGAGCTATCATCTTTTTTGTTCCATCAGGTATGCTTGCATCTAAAATCGGTCGTAAGAAAACAATATTACTTGGTGTTGCCATACTTGGCTTGAGCTTTTTGGGTGGCTTCGTATTTACGATATTGCATCCTAGCTTTTCACCATTTTTGTATGTGTTGTTTGCCTGTGTAGGTATTGGTTGGGCATTTATCAACGTTAATTCAATGCCTATGGTTGTTGAAATGTGTAAGGGCTCAGAGGTTGGTAGGTTCACAGGATATTATTATACCTTCTCTATGGCAGCCCAGATTGTCACACCAATAGTAGCAGGCTTTTTGCTTAAGCATGTGGGATATATTACTTTGTTCCCATATGCAACTGTATTTGCTGCGTTAGCTTTTGTTACTATGCTTTTTGTAAAGCATGGCGATGGAAATGTTGAAGTCAAGCGAGGCCTTGAAGCCTTCGAAGATATGGATTAATGAAACAGAGATTTTATAGAACAAGATTGGTACTAAAACAGATAAGAGTACGAATTTACAATTTTATAGGTATAAAGAAAAGAGGTAATGATTCAATGAACAGACCTAAAGTTTGGGGCCATAGAGGGGCAAGCGGTTACCTGCCAGAGAACACAATCCCTGCGTTTGAAAAAGCTATCGAGATGGGGGCAGATGGAATAGAGCTCGATATCCACAAGACCAAGGATGGTCAGCTTGTAGTTATCCACGATGAAAAGATTGACAGGACATCTGATGGAAAGGGATATGTTAAGGATTTTACTTTGGAGGAGCTAAGAAAGTTCAACTACAATGCCACTCATCCAGAGTGCAAGCATGCAGACATACCTACAATGAGAGAGGTCTTTGAGCTGATTAAGCCTACTGATTTAACAATCAACATTGAGCTTAAGACCGGCATTGTATTCTATGATGGAATAGAGGCAGATATCCTTGCTATGACTAAGGAATTTGGCATGGAGGATAGGGTAATTTATTCTTCATTTAACCATTATAGTATTATGAAAATTAAGGAGCTGGACCCTAAGGCGCATACAGGCTTCTTGTATATGGATGGAACTCTTAATATGCCAGAGTACGGTAAGGAGCATGGGGTTGAGGCTCTTCATCCAGCACTTTACAATGTGCAGTATCCTAATTATGTTGAGAGATGTCACGAGCTTGGCCTAAAGATTAATACATGGACCGTTAATTCTAAGCAGTACATGCATATGGCATGTGACATGGGATTAGATGGAATAATTACAAACTATCCAGATGTAGCGCTAGAAATTGTTAATGGATATAAGTGGGATTGATTATGAAAAAAATTGAGGACATGATTTTAAGAGAGCAGGATTTTGCTGATGCTATGCACAGCAAGGTCCTTCCTTTTCTACAGGAAAATACAAAAGATGGATTTTTTACTAATAAGGATGGCCTGAAGATACACTATCAGATGATGATAAATAAAGAGGAGAAGGCAGCTATTGTTATTTCTCACGGTTACTGTGAGTTTACAACAAAGTACGCCGAAACCATGTACTACTTTTATAAAATGGGCTATTCTGTTTTTATTTTGGACCATAGAGGACATGGACTTTCTGATAGGCAGGTACCTGGATATTCAAAGGTTCATGTTAATCATTTTGAGGACTATGTTTCAGATTTCAATGAATTTATTGAGAAGGTAGTTGTGCCAGAAAGTCTTACAGAACGATTTATACTGTTCGCTCATTCCATGGGTGGTGCAATTGGTGCCCTTTATTTAGAGCAGCATCCAACTGTTTTTGAAAGGGCAATTTTATCTTCACCTATGATAGAGATTGCTACAGGCTCCACAAGCGGATTTGTCGTTAAGCTAATGGCATTGTTTTCTCACCTACCATTTTTAAACACCAGATATTTATCAAAGCATCATGATTATGATCACACCTATAAATATCCTAGATGTTCTTCACTTTCTAAGGCCAGATATAATTATCAATACGAGGAACGGGAAAGAGAGGTTCACTATCAGACCAATGGCTGTACGTATGGCTGGTCTAGAGAATCGGTTAATGTTTCTAAAAAAATTCTAAAAAATGCTGATTTGGTGAAAATTCCTGTTATAATAATGCAAGCATCTATGGATACACTTGTAATGCCAGAGGCTCAAAATGAATTTGCATCTATTGCATCTAATTGCAAGTTGATTCGTTTTGAAGGTAGCAAGCATGAGATTTTTAATGCCACTGATGATATTATTCTGGACTATTACAACAGGGTTTTTGATTTCTGCCAAAGGCAGTAGATAGGAGTGAAATATGTCAGATCAGGATTATAGAGAGTTTGACCCAGATGAGAATGCCACTGACATCTCAGATGAGGTTATAGAAGAGGTTACAGGAAAAAAAGATTCATCAACAGATGAAAATAAGGGTAATAAGCCTACAGAATTTTGTTATATTTGCCATAGGCCAGATAACATCACTGGACCACTTATCAAGATGGCTCCAGGTATGAGTGTTTGTACAGATTGTATGCAGCGTACCTTTGATTCCATGGGAAGCTTTGGCTTTGGTGGTGGTGACAATTCAAAGAGTAATGTGGATATGTCAAAGATGCCAAATATCAGTTTTTTAAACCTTGGTAGTCTCTTTGGCGAAGGGCCTAAGGTTAAGAATGCTCACGGTACAGCTAAATCAGCTGACGCAGAGGATAGACCAGCACCTGCAATCGATATCAACAACATCATCCCACCACACAAGATTAAAGAAAAGCTTGATGAGTACGTGGTTGGGCAGGATTATGCTAAGAAGGTTATGTCGGTAGCAGTTTATAATCATTATAAGCGTGTAGCTACAGGCACAATGGACGACATAGAAATTGAAAAGTCAAATATGCTTATGCTTGGACCTACAGGCTCTGGTAAGACATATTTGGTTAGAACACTTGCAAGGCTTCTTGATGTACCTCTTGCAATTACAGATGCCACATCTTTAACAGAGGCGGGCTATATTGGTGATGATATCGAATCGGTTGTAAGTAAGCTTCTTGCAGCAGCAGGTAACGATGTTGAGAGATGTCAGCAAGGTATTATTTTTATTGATGAGATTGATAAGCTGGCAAAGAAGAAGAATGCAAATCAGCGAGATGTTAGCGGAGAATCAGTTCAACAGGGAATGCTTAAGCTTTTAGAGGGAGCTGATGTAGAGGTTCCTATCGGTGCTTCTAGCAAAAATGCCATGGTTCCTACTACCACAATCAACACAAGGAACATCCTGTTTATTTGTGGTGGAGCCTTCCCAGCAATGGATGAAATAATCAAATCCAGACTGAATAAGCATTCATCGATGGGATTTATGGCTGATTTAAAGGATAAGTATGACGACGATAAGAATATCCTTCAGAAGGTCACGGTTGAGGATTTAAGAGAATTTGGAATGATTCCAGAGTTTATTGGTCGTCTACCAATAGTCTTTGCTACAGAGATGTTAGATGAGGATATGTTGGTTCGTATTCTAAAGGAACCTAAAAATGCTATTATCAAGCAGTACCAAAAGCTACTTGAGCTTGATGAGGTTAAGCTTGAGTTTGAGGATGGGGCACTACATGCAATTGCTAAGAAAGCCCTTGATAAAAAGCTTGGAGCCAGAGGTTTACGTTCTATAATAGAGGAATTCATGTTAGATATTATGTATGAAATTCCTAAGGATGAGAACATTGGCCAGGTTATTATTACAGAAGATTACATAGAGAAAAAGGGTGGTCCTAGGATTCTTCTGAGAACGACTGGACTTCTCCCAGAGAAAGCTGCTGCTAATTAGTCAAAATGTTATGTATCTCCTATACAGTTTGAGATAGACCACTTTAAAGTAACGGTTTTAAAAATTTGTACAAAATATTCGGACAAATTCTTTACTTTAGGGAAGTGTTCTGTTAAACTAAATCTAGTCAGGCAGAGAGAAAAGCTTGGCAAGTAATATATTGGAGGTACTTTAGCATGAGCAAAGGTACAGTTAAGTGGTTCAACAATTCAAAGGGCTACGGATTTATCTCAGACGAAGCTGGAAACGATGTATTCGTTCACTTCAGCGGCATCAATTCAGAGGGATTCAAGACTCTCGAGGAAGGTGCTACAGTTGAGTATGAAGTAACTGATGGTGCAAAGGGACCACAGGCTGTTAACGTAACAGTAGTACGTTAATCAATTTTACATTAATCTATTTTTCGGATACCTTTGGTTATGTTATGAAAAACAAGCTATAGGCAATACAAAAAAGGATTAAGGGGAGAGGCAGCGTAGTAAATGGCTACGCTGCTTTTTTTGTCAAAATCACAGGAGAATAAGGAGCTTACTTGAGAAAACTATTTCGTATCTTTTTAAATCTAATTGCAACAGCAATGTTGGCAGGAGGCGTATTTATCGGAATATGCCTGATTTTTAATATAAAAAACACAAATAATATTCAATCATCCCTTACAAATTCTATGATAGGAGATGCTGTTATAGTGGAGAGCGTTTCCTACGACAGATATGCATATCAGCAGCTGGATGAAGAGGGAAAACAAACCTACGATCAGATATATGATTGTATCATTAGCTTCAATAATCGAATCACTCTATCTACAAAAAATAAAGATGTATTAGCTAACGCTTATGAAGCGGTTATGGCAGATTATGGAAAATTGTTTTGGGTAAATGGTTATCAGTACAACACCTATACAAATAATGGTGAAGTGATAGGATTGGAGTTTGAACCAAAGTATTCTATGACTGAGGAGCAAAAAGATGTTTATCAGGCCAAGATAGATGCTGTAGCAACTGACTGGCTATCGGGAATCAGTCAATCAGCCAGCGATTATGACAAGGCATTATATGTGTTTGAAACCTTGATAAAAAACGTTGACTATGACAAGGACAGTATTGAAAATCAAAACATCTTAAGCGTGTTTATTTATAAATCTACTGTTTGCCAGGGATATGCTGATGCGGCTTGGTATTTGTTAGAGCAGCTAGGTATCAAAAGCACAATAATAACAGGTACAGCTAATAACGAAAGCCATGCCTGGAACTTGGTATATCTTGATGATGCATACTACTACATGGATGTAACCTGGGGCAACAGTAAATATTTAGATAGTAATAATGATACATCAGGTAGAATTAATTACGCTTATTTTGCTATGACTACAGAAGAAATCAGTCAAAATCATGTAATCACCTCATCCTTTGAGGTGCCAGAGTGTTTATCTAATGCTGATAATTATTTTGTTCATGAAGGGTTATATTATGATTGGTTTGGTGTAGATTCCATTGGTCAGAGACTATATGAATCTTATGAGGCAGGAGAGGATGAAATAGCATTAAAATTTAGTAACACAGATTTGTATGCAAGGGTAATTACATACTTCTTTGATGAAAAGCATATTTCAGATTATTGTCCTGATTTACAATCTGTATATTACTTGCTAGATGAGGATTCTAATGTAATTACGGTCAAGTGGAATTGATAAACTTTACATGTGGTTTCAAAAACTACATGATGAATTAATAAAAACTATTTACGTGGAAGGGCATGGGTGCTATAATACGTATATCAAATAACCCACCTAGTGGGAGGAATGAGGATATTATGTATAAAGTTATTATAGATAGCTGTGGCGAACTTACAGAGGAGATGAAACAGGACGGTCATTTTGTTAATGTTCCACTTACTCTTGAGATAGATGACAATCAGATAGTTGATGATGAGACATTTGATCAGGCCAGCTTTATTAAGGCGGTAGCAGCTAGCCCTAATGCACCTAAATCAGCATGTCCATCACCTAATGCCTACATGGTGGAGATGGAATGCGATGCTGATAATATTTATCTTATTACATTATCTTCTCAGCTTTCAGGTTCATACAACAGTGCCTGTCTGGCTAAGGATTTATTTGAGGAAGATGATGAATCTAAGAACATCCACGTATTTGATTCTAAATCAGCTTCTATCGGTGAGACACTTATCGGCTTAAAGATTGCCGAGTGTGAGAATGCAGGTATGTCTTTTGAACAGGTTGTCGAGACTGTAGAGGCATATATTGAAGAGCAGCACACATTTTTTGTACTTGAAACGCTTGAGACATTCAGAAAGTCAGGTAGATTATCAGGGCTTAAGGCAGCCATCGCTGAGACACTTAATATAAAGCCTGTTATGGGCTCTACAGAGACAGGATATATCCAGCAGCTTGCTAAGGGACGTGGAATGAATCAGGCTATTGATAAGATGACAAAGTGTGTAATGGATGTCACAACAAACTGTGAGAATAAAATTGTTGCAATTTCTCATTGCAACTGTCCTGAACGTGCTCTATCATTAAAGAAAAAAATGGAGACGTTGGCCACATTTAAGGATATATTCATTGTGGATATGAGGGGCGTTAGCACCATGTATGCAAATGACGGTGGAGTAATCCTCGTGGTCTAATAATTATTATGACATACGAACAGGTAGTTAATACAATTGATAATAAGCGCCGTTTTGGTAAGGCATGTGGCAGGGATGTTACTAAGGAGTTTTTAGAGGTTCTTAATCATCCTGAGAATGGTATGAATATCATCCACATTGCTGGCACCAACGGTAAGGGGTCGGTAGCAGCTTTTGTAAGTAGTATCTTGCAGGCTGCTTCTTTTGCGTCTAAAGAACCATTTAAGGTAGGACTTTTTACATCCCCACATCTTATTGAATATACTGAAAGAATTCAGATTGATGGAAAGCAGATAAGCCGTGATGACGTAGCTAGGCTAGGTAGTTATTTGCTAGATATTAAGCTAGACCTGGAGCCTACAATGTTTGATTATTGGCTGGTGATGGCTCTTTTGTATTTCAAGGAGCAGGGTGTCAAATACATAGTATTAGAAACAGGCTTAGGTGGAGCTAAGGATTCCACTAATGGCCTATCGCAGGCTCCATTGGTGTGCGCCATCACATCAATTGGGCTAGAACATACCCAGTATCTTGGTAACACAGTAGAGGCTATAGCAGGTGAAAAGGCAGGCATTATCAAGCCTGGCATTCCTGTTGTAATTGGAGATATGCCAGATGGCGCTAGGGATACTATCATAGATAGATGTAATCAGCTAGGCAGTAAATATGTGCTTGCAGGCGTAGTATCCTCAGAACAAAAGCTAGGGCTTTTTGGCAAATATCAGAGAAGAAATGCTGCTGTTGCAGTAGAGGTGATAAATGCCATGGGAGGCATTAGCCAGGATATTATAGCTGAGGGTTTGGCTAAGGCTGTGTGGCCAGGTAGAATGCAAATCATTTCCGAGTCACCGTTTGTAATGATTGATGGGGCTCACAATCCATCTGGTGTGCAGGCTTTATACGACAGCCTGGATGCAGAATTTTCAAATGAACAGTTTTCATTTATAATGGCAGTAATGGCAGATAAGGATTATCTGGAAATGGCAAGAATAATAGCATCTAAGGCCAAGCGAATCTTTACAGTTACAGTCGATTACAGCAGGGCTTTACAAGCTAAGGAATTGGCTGAAAGTGTAGGTTCACTTGGTATAGAGGCTAGAGCATTTGATTCGTATGACGAGGCTTTAGCTGAGGCTAAAAGCTATGATGAAAAGATAGTAGCGTTTGGTTCATTGTATTTCATTGGAGAAGTATTGAGGGAGTTATGATTAAAACTAGGCACGAAGCTTTGATGATGCTGGGACTGGGACCAGATGCCAGCATGGCACAGATTAAAAATGCTTATAAGGATTTGGTTAAGAAATGCCATCCTGACGTGACAGGATGTGATGATGCAACTGCCTATAATCGAATTACAGAGGCATATAAATTTTTGTGTGACGAAGGGGATAGCAAGGTCTTAACTCGTAGCAGGGTGGTTGGAAAGACTACAAAGCGAAGTACAGCTTCAAATGCAGATTATGCTGCTTTTCAAAAGAAGGCGAAGGAAGCTAAGGAGCGTCGTGCCAAGGAGTTTGAACAAAAGCAAAAGGATTTTACGGCCCAATACGAAAAGCAGGAGGCTGACTACAAAAGGGCAATGGAGGCAATTGATGCCATTAGGGTAGCCAGAGCAATTCAGTCCATGGTTTGGGCAAATGGAATGGAAAAGGATAGTGATGATTCAAAAGAGTAATATAAAAAGTAATGGAATATTTTGGAGTGTGGTTACAGTTGCGCTCCCTACTATGCTAGAGCAGATTCTGTCTGTTCTGATGCAGTATGTGGATACCGCAATGGTAGGTCACTTAGGCGCAAATGCCACAGCTGCTGTATCTACATCCACCACTATTACCTGGCTTATTGGAAGTATGCCTTACGCATTTGGTGTGGCAGCCATGACTCTTATTGCTCAGGCTATTGGCTCAGGTGAAGAGTCTAAGATAAAGCAGGTGGCTAAGCAAAGCTTAATCTTTGCCATTGGTGTTGGTGTAGTTCTAGAGGTGATTTGTCTTGCAGTTACACCTTTTGTGGCTGTTTGGATGGGCGCAGAGGAGGTTATCAGACCAGCTGCCACCAGATATTTCTTTTGGATATCAGTACCAGTGGTTTTGAAAAGCGTACAGTACATTCTTGCGTCTGCTATACGTGCTACCAAGGATACTAAGACGCCTATGGTTATCAGCCTGCTTATTAATGCTGTTAATCTAATGCTTGATTATATATTTATTTATGGTCTGGGATTAGGTGTAGATGGTGCCGCTTATGCTACCTGCATTTCTGCATCACTTGGCGGAATTCTTACATTATTTGTATTCTTTAGAAATCCATACCTTGGCTTTAAGGACAGCATTTTTAAGACTGATAAGGATATAACTCGTAAAATGTGGAAGCTATCCCTTCCAGTATTGCTTATAAATGTTGCATCTACATCAGGTTATGTCGTATTTGCAGGGCTGGTGTCGCACATGGGTACTATCATATTTGCAGCACACAGCATTGCAGTAGGAGCGGAGGAGCTGTTCTATATTGGTGGATACGGTTTCAAATCTGCAGCCAATACAATGGTTGGTATCTCATATGGTGAACAGAATCATGATAAATATCATGCTGTTTGTGTCAGCAGTATAATATGTACTCTTGCTGTTATGACCCTTAGCGGAATTCTATTATTTATTTTTGCAACACCTCTTATGGGATTTTTTACATCTGATGCCAGCGTTATAGCACTTGGTTCAAAGGTCCTTAAAATGGTTGCTTTTTCAGAACCATTCTTTGGAATGTATATTATTTCAGAGGGAATTTACTATGGTCTTGGGAAGACAAAATATCCATTTGTCATAGAGTTTGCTGGAATGTGGCTTGTTAGAATTTTAGCTACATATGTAGGTATTCATTTCTTTGGACAGGGGCTTGTATACGTATGGACATGTATGATTGCTGATAATGTGCTTAAAGCTATCTTTTTGACGGCACCGCTGGGTAGCTTGTGGAAGAAATAGTTATAAATGTATTAAATTATGCAAATAAGTGTTGACATATAACCTAATACGTGATAAAGTGCAATTGTTTTAAGGTGATTGGTTTTAGTATGAGGTGAAGAATGGAACTTACAACACTTAATAAAGAGTACAAGTTATTAAGGGAAGATTGTAATGAAAAATTTGTTAAGATGACACAGATTGATCCTAATATTAATCTTGTTGAAGAATACTGGATTACATCAGATCATACACTTGGAAATTCACGTAGTTATTTCGATTCTTACGAAATGGGAATTGAATATGCACTTGATAGAGTGGATTACAGAATGACATTAAATGCTGACGGCCAGAAGCCATTTGTTATTCTTGTTAATGGCAAGGCTATTAATACACACGGACAGCTTGATGCATTCTTAAAAGGCGAGTTCGAAATAAAGGCTGAAAATGTTGTAGAGAGCAATGTTAAAAGATTATATTCTTAATATTTTTATTTAGGTTTAAGGTCCTAGCGATTAGATAAAATCTAGTCGTTAGGGCTTTTTTATTTATTTCTGGAATGATATGATTTAAAAGTCAGATATAGAAAAGAGGAGTAATAATGGAAAAATTATTTGAAGATAAAGCATTTCTAAAAAGGCTGTTTAATCTAACCTTGCCGCTGGCATTTCAGGCATTAATGCTAGCCCTTGTGGCTGCCAGTGATGCAGTTATGCTTGGCAGAGTTGAACAGAATTCTATGGCGGCAGTTTCCCTTGCTACCCAGATACAATTTATACAGAATATGATGTTATGTGCTGTAACTGGGTCTATTGCCATTCTTGGAGCTCAATACTGGGGCAAAGGGGATAAGAAGACTATTCATAAGATATTTGGAATGAGCCTTCGTATAGCATTTGTAATATCCCTGTTTGTCTGTATACTTTGTGTCGGATTTTCCAGACAGCTTATGATGATATTTGCCAGCGATTCAGAGCTTATTAGAATCGGTGCAGGGTACTTACGTATTGCAGGCTGGTCATATCTACTTACAGGTTTTTCCCAGTGCTTTCTAGGAATGATGCGTGTAACAAATCATGCTGAAAGATGTGCATTAATCAGCTCAGGAGCAGTAGTCATCAATATCATTTTAAATGCTATTTTTATATTTGGCTTCCTTGGTATACCTGCTATGGGAGCTAACGGCGCAGCACTTGCTACACTTCTTGCTAGAATCATCGAATTAGTATGGGCAGTTGTATCGTCTTATCAAAAGGATTTTATCCATCCTTCATGGAGTGACTTGCTGGTTAGAGATAAGCTTTTAGCAAAGGATTATATTAAGTGTGGTATGCCTCTTGCAGGTGCGGCAATGTTCTGGGGCGTTGGCTTTACTTCTTATACAGCCATAATGGGGCACTTGGGCACAGATGCAGCTGCGGCTAATTCTGTAGCTGCTGTGGTGCGTGATTTGATGTGTTGCTTATGCGATGGTATCAGTGCAGCCGGTGGCATCATTGTAGGTAATGAGCTAGGCTCAGGAGATTTAGTCAAAGGCAAGCTTTATGGTGGGAGAATAGCTCGTTTATCTGTGTATATAGGCCTGTTTTCAACTCTTGTGATTTTGCTTGTAACACCACTTGTCACAAGCTTTATGATTTTAACACCTCTTGCTAAGCGTTATCTTGTAGGTATGATGGTGATCATGGCGTTTTACATGATAGGACGTGCTATTAATACTGTAATTATCAATGGGGTATTTGCCTCAGGCGGCGATACTCTTTTTGATGTGTATAGCTTAGCTGTTTGCATGTGGTGTATAGCTGTTCCACTGGCGCTTCTTGGTGCATTTGTGTTCAAATGGCCTGTGCTTGCAGTTTATGCCTGCACCTGCGTAGATGAGGTGGGCAAGCTCCCATGGGTATTCATGCATTATAAGAAATATAAATGGGTTAAGGATTTGACCAGATAGGAGATATTTGTAAATGGGCAAAGAGGTTTTAACAATAAATGTACGTATTAAGGAAGCATTGGAAGTAAAGGGCAGCACTAATGGCGCTACTATGATTCTTTTTGATGGAGACTGTGATTGTGATAATTTCAAAGGAAAAATTCTACCTGGGGGTGTAGACACTCAGCGCCTAGGCGAGGATGGCCGTGTAAAGCTTTCTGCCAGATACATTATGGAAGGTGTAGATAGGAATGGCCAGGCTTGCCGTATTTTCATCGAAAACAATGGCAAGATACTTTCTGATGGCAGTATGGTTACAAGGCCTTATGTGCTTACAGACAGTGCAGCTCTTAGGTTCTTAGAGGATGCTGAGCTAACTGGCACGGTAGAAGGAGTTCCAGATGGGGTTGTGATACATATATTCGAGTAGTTTATGTTGATAGTGTGCTACTATAGTTTCTTTACAGATTCTGTTACCCAAAAGCAACCTCACAAGAGTGTTGATGATATAGCAAAGTTTATATAGTATTGGAAGAGAGAGATCTACTAAGGTATCTCTTTTTGTTTAAATAATGTATCTATAAAAGTACCAAGAAACTTAACGTGTTCGATTGTAAAAACAGAACGTTCGTGCTAAATTATTCGTGCGGTTTAACCGTACTGAAAGTACCCATGACGAGGTGGAAATCTCCCGAGCCATTCTATAAGGTGCTCCACAGAGTGGATGTCACTATGGAAGGGAGGTGACGCACATGACGGACTATGAAATCTTGATGATTATGCTAACGATGTTAGCATTGCTTTTTACAGCTTGTGGTTTCTTACTGGCGTTGCTTAGCTTTCTCGATAAGAGGAATAACAAGCGAAAAAAATAATGCCTCTCTCGTCGGCAAACGAAAGAGGCGGCTCTCACTGAGAGCTAATTAACTCTAATTCGGGAGCATCCACTTTGGAGTGGGTGCTTTCTTTATTTATAATATAGCATCTTTGGAATATAGATTCAACGATAATTTAGTTCCGTCTCGATTGAAGTGCTCATTTAGTATAAAAAAGCGCGAGACGGGGTGCGGGTGTCCAGTGGACACCTCTGCGAAGCAGAAGCACCGACCGAGCCGGCAGGCGAGACCTCGAACGGTTTTGTGGAACTGAAAAATACTGAAAGAAAGGGGATTCTAACTCCGCTTATTAGTTGGGAACCCAGCCGGGAACCCAAGTGGGAACCCATTACTTTTTCTTAGACGTATTCTTTTTTCCAGATTTAGGTTTGGTATCTTTAGCCTTGTCACATTCTTTTTCTAAAGCAGGAAAATTAGCACAGATTCCTCTTTTCTTAAACTGCTCACCTGAAACATATTTTGTGTAAAGTATTTCAGATAAACGTCGGATTTCTTTTTCGTTATTATCATTATTCAACCATTCATACTCATCAATACATTTTTTACGATATTTCTTTTCTGAATCAGTCTTATTGGGTAAAGCATATACATCAACTTTTGAAATATATTCATCCCTTACAGGTATCATATTGTTAATGTTCAAAATACCAATTACATTACCGTCAGAATCCTTTATTTTTCGCATGGTCATATTTTCAGCCATGGTCTCAAATCTTGATTTCCCTTCTACAGAACTTAATGGAATACAATATTTATGTGAACCTAACATAACAATAATACCGACAAACAATCTGTTATTCTTATGATGTTGAGATGATACAGATAATATATTTTTGTGATCTATGTTCATAAGATTACGAACATATTTCATATCGATTTTATAAAGATTTAGCATAAGACTCCCTAACACACAAATGGCTATGCTTTCGCATAGCCATTTGGTAGCATCCGTCGTAACGGAAATACTCTGTTTTCCAATCCACTTAAGTAGGCAGGATTCGCCATTAAAGTTATGATAACATGTTTTCTCCTAAAGTCAAGATTTTTCTAGCTGTAGGACAGGGCAACTTGCTGGAAAAGAGGCAAGTTAAACTTCATGAATTTGTAGTGATAGATAACAGTAATATTTTACTTGTCTTGTTAGTAAGTTATAATATTATAATTAGCAATTAATAAATGCTAGCTATTATTTTGTTTTGGAGTTGTACAATAATTTTATGAGACATGAAAAAGATCTAATACACTTTCATACACTAATGGAATCAGTTAGAAAGTATAGAAACATTACAATTGAAGAATTATGTCATGGACTATGTTCAGTTTCCCAGATGCATTATATTCAGAGGGGGGATAGATTGCCAGATTACTTGATGAGAAATAGGATAATGGGGCGACTTGGCATATCCTCTGAGGGGTATGAAGATTATGTGCAGTTTGACGAATACGAGCGATGGGAAGAAAGAGAAAAATTAATTGAATTTGTAGAGGATTCGAGATGGTCTGAGGCTCGAAATCTACTAGATAATTTATTCACAAAATGGACTAATGTAAACATGGTGGAAAAGCAATTTTTGCTTGATATGAAGGCTAGAATTCTTATGCATGAAGGTGGGAGTGATGAATATATTTTCGAACTATATAATGAAATCGTTTCAGAAACAATTGGGCCTAATTTGAATTTTAGTAATCGTGGACAACTGATTTTATCACCAGTAGAAATATATTATGTCGTATGGTGGCTATTATATATGCCCACCTCATATAAGAGTGTAAATGAAATAATTGAAATTTTTGACGCTCTCATAGTCGGCATAGAGAATTCTTATTTAGAGGCTATTGCAAAGGCTAAAGTACTACCTTTTGCAGTATTTGCATATCAGACATGTATTGAAAGATTAAAAATATCAGAAAAGAATAAGGAACTTTGGAACCATACCGAAGTTGCTATTAATATCCTAAAAAAAACGGAACGTTTCTATTATTTGAAGGAATTAGTTTCAGTAAGATATAAACTGGGTCTGGCTATAGCTATTGAAATAAATTACATAGAATTGGAGCAGGAAGTAGTTGCTATAATAGAAAATATTAAAGATAGGTATGATATTGGTATATTGATGTTTCAAAGTGGGTATATCTATAGGGATTCAATTGTTAACTGTATAGCCGAGGTAATCCATAATAGACGAAGAATGCTAGGGATAACAAGGACTAATCTAGCTGATGGTGTTTGCTCTCTTAGGACGTTAGAACGGATTGAGGCGTGTAAAAGTAGACCACAACAAGAAGTAATGAAGGGGCTGTTTGAAAAGCTTGGTTTATTAGCTGAGTATAGACGCGCTGAGATAGTCACGGATGATATAGAAATAATAAATGCCTTTATTCGTTATAGAGTTGCTATAAATCAAAAGAATTTAGATGTGGCTTTTGCCAAGATGGATTTTTTGATAGAAAAACTAGATTGCAATTACGTTTCTAACAAGCAAGCCATAATTCGAATGTTGAATGTTCGAAAAAAAATAGAAGGACAAATCAATGAACAAATATATGTAAAGAATATTGAAACGGCATTGTCACTTTCTGTGCCTTATAATATATCTAATAGTGAATACTATTATCTAACAGACGGCGAGTTGGTTTTGTTGTACAGTATTGCAACCCACATAGAAAAATGGGGATGGCAGAAGAAAATATTGGATGTTTGTAACGACTATCAAGGACCGATGCTAATTTCACATTTTCCAAGTTATGAGCTCATCAAAGATTGGGAGGCAAGTGAATTGGGCAATCATGGAGATTATGATGAATCAAATAGTATTTCTGAAAAAATAATCAGAACTACATTTAGGCTACACAGATTTCATGGTTTATATATGGCGCTTTATAATGTTTGTTGGAACAATTATGAAAAAAATAAAACAGAAGTCACACTGCTGGAGTATAATAGTGGCGTTTTGGCTTGCAAAAAAATATGTGACTTCTGTGAGAATAAAAGAGCAGTAATGTATCAAAATATGTTAAAGTAATTCTTCTACATCTATAGGTAAATCATGAAAAAGTTGGTATTGGGAAGTGTTAGTGGTAAGTACAGTAAGAGTGAAGGCAAAACAGATAATTAATAATAGTTTTTTACGTTTTTTCATAATAATAACTAGACTCCTTTTCTTTTTTAGTTATACTAATTTATTTTGAAAGAAATTTACAACAGCCGACAAAGTTGTGAATTTTTATTTCACAACTTTGTCGGCTACTTATTTTACAAGAATAGTATAGGATAAGTAATAGTAAATGCTATGGGGCATCAAACAACACGATGCAAAGTACATTTTTACAAAAATGAAAGAGAAAGGAGAAACTGCGATGGAAATCATTAGAACTACAACTCAAGCAGAGGTTAGGGGTTGCGGTACAGCACACTGGGCTAAACAGCGTGAATAGTTATCGCGATAGGGTGCATGTCAATAAGATATGCACCTTATCTTATAAATGGTAGATTATTTATTGTGTGTTGTAACATAACGGATTCAAAATTGATAGGATATGTAAAATGAACATTACATATTCATAGGAGTGCAAACCACATGAATAGTAGTCTATATATATACACTTGGGTGTGGTGTAAAAAATTACTCATATCATAAGATGTCATAATACAGCAATTCCACATATATTTTATAAAAAATTATATTTTACGAGGTTTATTACATGTTTTCTTATTTATTTAAAAAGCAAAAGGGGAGATTTTGTCTGTATACGCTTTTTGTTATTATTAATGCAGTTTTAGAGATTGCCTTGGCATATGTTATGTCAATTTGCGTGGAACTGGCAATAAACAAAGAACTTTCTCAATTTGCCAGATACGGAATAATGTTTCTTGCCTATGTTGTCTTGGACTGTCTTTCGGATTTCTTGGTGAAGTATCTGCGCGCACGAGTTTTGGAAAAAGCACAGGTGGAACTTAGAAATGATACTACCCAGAGACTCCTAGCAATGGATGTTCCAGCATTTTATAGCAAAAATACAGGTGACTGGGTATCTATGCTGACCAATGATGTTGAACTTATAGGGCAGTCTTATTTCACAACGATTCTACTGATAATTCTTGATTTGCTTTCATTCATTTTCAGTTTAATCTGTGTATTCTGGCTCTCATGGCCAATTGCTTTTTTTGTTCTTGCACTGACAGCAGCTCAAATGCTGATTCCAAAGTTGTTGTCTCCTGCAATCGCAAAAGCAAAGGATTGCCAATCTAAGAGTGCGGCAGACTATACCATAACTGCAACGGAGCATCTTCAGGGCTTTGATTTGCTGCAAAGCTTTCATTTAACAGCACAATCATTTATATCCTTGAGTAATATTAACTCTAAATTAGAAGATTCAAAATTTAGGGTAAAATACTTAAACGCATTGGCAAGATCATTATCTTATGGTTTTTCTCAATTCATTTATGTGGGATTATATTTTTTAGGTGCGATCCTAGTTGTGACCGATCATATGACTGTGGCTAGTTTAATTGCTGTGGCACAGCTTTCTGTCTACATCATTGCACCATTGCAGACTTTTAGCGCTGATATGGCTGAGATTATCAGCTCAAAGAATATTATAGAAAAATTTGATAGCTTGAAGGCCAGCGAGCAGGAAGACAAGGAGTGGCGAAAAGCACCTGAGAAGTTTGAAAGCCTTGCTATCAACAATATTTCTTTTTCTTATGAACAGAATAAAATTCTTGAGGACATTTCTTATTCCTTTGAAAAAGGAAAGAAGTACATCTTGCGAGGGGCTTCAGGTTCTGGAAAAACAACTCTCACAAAGCTCTTGGCAGGTTCTCTAAAGCCAACTTCAGGTCAGGTTCTCTTAAATGGAATACCAACCGACCAATTGTCACCAGCTGATTATGTAGGCTTTGTCACAGTAAGCGCCCAGAACACTTTTCTCTTTGACGATAGCTTGCGTAATAATGTGACCCTTTATTCCAATAAGTATTCTGATGAGGAGATTCGTGACTCTTTGGAAAAAGCAGGATTTAATCCAGTGTTGGAGCGACTTGCTGGGGGATTGGATGAGAGAATCGGTCAATCAGGTCAGAATCTTTCTGGTGGAGAAAAACAGCGAATTGCTTTGGCAAGAATGTTCCTTTATCATACCCCTTTTGTGATTCTTGACGAAAGCTTTGCAAACTTAGATTTAGAATCTATGACAGAATTGCTGAAACGCATTACATCAAGTCAAGATGAGACCGTGCTTTATATTGGTCATAACATTCCTGAGAATATTGTGCAAATGTTTAATACAGTTCTTGAAATTCAAGATGGTACTATAAAGGAAAACTAAACCTTATATTTGGATATGCTTACATCCACAAGATAATAGCCGAGAATCCAGTGAGCTACATAAAAAATAGACCTTATATGAAGTCTTGTGAAACAAGCAAGGCTAAATCAGAGGAAAAGATTTTTTCGCCTGAAGAAATCGAAATGCTAAAGGCAGAAGTTAGATACAGAATGAACTCTGGTTTTAAAAGATATGGGGATTATTACATTACTGGATATGCAATGCTTTTTGCCATTGAGACTGGTGTCAGAGTTGGCGAGCTTTGTGCATTAAAGTGGGATGATGTATATGAGAACTACATTCATATCCATGCACAGCAATTATTTCAATCTGTTGATGGTAAAAAAGAGATTTATTATGCTCCATTTACCAAAAACGAAAAAGGTGTATCTGCCGATGGAAGACAGTTTCCACTCACAAATGCCATTAAAGAGCTATTAGGCGAGATTAAAGCTAAACAGGAGGCTCTTGGCATTAAATCCGAATTCATCTTTTGTAATGAGGATGGAAAGTGGATGGTAGAGGAAGCTTATACTTCATTCCTTCGCAGATTATGTCGCTCAAAAGGATTGGACGTAACTAACAACCATGCTTTTAGAATGTCTCTTAATTCAAATGTGTTTATACCAATGGGGATTTCTGTTGCAGATAGGGCAGCACTTTTAGGCCACTCAATAGAAACAAACATGAAGTATTACAGTTATTCACAGAAGAATTTAATAGACGATGTGAAAGCAAAACTTGATTGTAGAACCGATTTCAGCTTGGGAACCCAGAGGGAACCCAACAAAATCGTCCCATTCGCAAAAAAAGAAACCCCAGAAACATTGATTTCTCAATATTTCTAGGGCTCCTATCATCGAGCGCGAGACGGGACTCGAACCCGCGACCCCCACCTTGGCAAGGTGGTGCTCCACCAACTGAGCCACTCGCGCCTATTCGTGCATTTTCGAAACAAATCTCAGCCAACGTGGCTACTTGTTTGCCTCAACAACAATATGTATTCTATAGTACAAACACCTATAAGTCAAGGGATTTTTTAAAGTTGCAAAGCTTTAAAAAATCCCTTTGTTTTTCAGAAAATTCAGCCACTAAATTAGTTTAATGAACTGTCGTATTCAATTGAGATAAGGCTTTCTCCATCGAAGATAAATACTAATGTCATGTC
>JAGBJE010000056.1 GCA_017934625.1 Pseudobutyrivibrio sp.
GTTTTATATAATATGACCCAGGATGAGCTGGCCCATACAGAGTTTCCTCTTGGGGAGCTTTCTAAGGATGAGGTAAGGCATATTGCAGAAAGCCATGATTTTATCAATGCCAATAAGCCTGATAGTCAGGATATATGCTTTGTTCCTGATGGAGATTATGTATCAGCCCTCAAGAGATTTTCCGGCAAGGAATATGAACCAGGTGATTTCGTTGATATGGATGGGAATGTGCTAGGACAGCACAAGGGCATAGTTGGATATACCATAGGTCAGAGAAAGGGGCTTGGTATCTCAGCTGCACATCCTCTTTATGTAGTAAATCTTGATGTTAAGAACAATAAGGTAATACTTGGTAAGAATGAAGATTTGTTTTCTAAAGAGGTGCTTGTTAAGAACATTAACTGGATTGACCCGGATGATGATAGAAAAGAATTTGATTGTAGTGCGAAGGTGCGCTACAGAATGGCAGATCAGCCATGCCATGTAATAAGGCTTGATGAAACAAGTGCACGTATTGTATTTAATGAGGGGCAGCGTGCAATTACACCAGGTCAGGCGGCTGTGTTCTATGATGGGGATGTAGTACTTGGCGGAGGTACCATAGTAAGGGAGTAACTGGAAACTTGTAATTGATGGCATTAGGATAAGTAAGTTTTATTAGCTTGCAAAAAGGAGAATAAATGACTAGAACAGAATTTAAACAGTTAATTGAGAAACGAATCGTTTTTATTGATGGTGCTACAGGTACAGAGCTTCAAAAGAAGGGAATGCCTGCTGGCGTCTGTCCAGAGAAATGGATTATAGATAATCCTGATGCTATTAGAGAATTGCAGGCAGCATATTATGCTGCTGGAAGTGATATTGTTCTTGCTCCTACATTTACTGCTTCTAGGATAAAGCTTGCAGAGTATGGTCTTGAGGATAATCTGGTGGAAATGAACAGACAGCTGGTTCGCCTTACACGAAGTGTAGCTGGTGATAATGGGCTTGTTGCTGCTGATATATCTATGACTGGTAAGCAGCTGTTTCCTCTTGGGGATTTGATGTTTGAAGACCTTGTAGATTGCTACAAGGAGCAGGTGGCTGCAATCCTTGAAGAAGGCGTAGATTTATTTGTAGTTGAGACTATGATGAGCCTCCAGGAATGTCGTGCAGCTGTACTTGCTATAAAAGAAACCTGTGACCTGCCTATCATTGTATCTCTTACTTTTAACCCTGATGGTAAGACACTATATGGAACATCACCAGACACTGCTATGATTGTACTTGAATCAATGGGTGTGGACTGTGTAGGAATGAACTGTAGTACAGGCCCTGAGGCAATGCTTTCTCTTGTTAAGGAAATGGCAGCGGTTGCTAATATTCCTATTATCGTAAAGCCTAATGCAGGATTGCCAGAGCTTGAGGATGGCAAGACTGTATACAAGATGGGACCTAAGGAATTTACAGATGCCTGTGTTAAGCTATATGAAGCAGGGGCTTCACTTTTTGGCGGATGCTGTGGCTCAACTCCAGAGCATATTAAGGAGCTTGTTTCAAGGCTTAAGGATATGCCACAGCATAGCTTTAAGAATGAGCCTCTTAGGGTAGTAACCTCTGAAAGAAAGAATACATGGATTGATTTAGATGGACCATTTATGGTAATCGGAGAGCGTATCAATCCTACGGGAAAGAAGAAGTTCCAGGAAACTTTGCGCAACGGCTCGCTTTCTATGGTAGTGGATTTTGCCAGAGAACAAGAGGAAAAGGGCGCTAATATCCTGGATGTAAATATGGGCATGAACGGAATCGATGAAAAGCAGATGATGCTTGATAGTATCTACGAGGTTACATCAGCAGTGGATTTGCCTCTTTGTCTTGATACCAGTCATGTGGATGTTATGGAAGCAGCGCTTCGCATTTATCCTGGTAGAGCACTTATTAATTCTATCTCTGCAGAAGAGCCTAAGATGCAGGATATGCTTAAGCTCGCCAAAAAGTACGGTGCTATGTTTATTACACTTCCTTTATCAGGTGCAGGCTTGCCTAAGGATATTAATGAAAAGAAGCAGCACATTAATACTGTTCTTACAGCAGCTGAGAGTATGGGCCTTCGCAAGGAGGATGCTGTTGTAGATGTGTTGGTACAGACAGTAGGTGCAGAGGGCACTGCAGGTCTTCAA
>JAGBJE010000057.1 GCA_017934625.1 Pseudobutyrivibrio sp.
CTAGTATCTCATCTGTTAACTCCCGGCAGTGGATAGTAATTTCATCCTGCTGTAATGAATCATCTACGTCAATATTTATCTTCATAACTATTGGCGCCTCCTATGATTTATATTCTACATAACTTTCTACAGTGTGCAAGATTTTGGGATAAGAGGTAATAATTTTGATGTTACAGGTTAAAAATCCTCTAGATTCTGTATATCTGGCTTGTGTGGCCTCTGTTTTGGTCTTGGCTTTGGTCTCTGTTCTATTTCCTGCCTTGGTTTTCTATTTGGCTTTCTTTCAGGTTTCATCTCTTCTACCGGTGGCTTTCTTCTATGATTGAAATACATGTCCACCGCAAAATGCATAATAAATATAGCCACGATGATATATAGATGGCAAAAGAAAATATTGGTGATTACACCGTTGTGCTTCAACAGATAATCTGTTGAATAACCCCTAAAGCAGAGAATTCCAAGGAACGCCAATGCTATAGCCATTATCGGAATATTTTTTACAGCCTGCTTCATGCACTCAAGAAAATCCTTGAAGCTGGCATCAAAATAAACAAATCGGCCAATCATCAGCGTAAGGAAATATGTGATGAACATATCGTAATTGCTATCTTCGTAAATAAATTTGATATAACAGAAGATAATAATCATATACAGCATTCCTGTAAGGCGGATGGATGCCATTTCACTTTTATCTAATCGCTTCAATCTTACAAGAACATGGTCAAAAAATGTGTTTATTAATATTGAGATTATCATGAACACTAGAAGTAAATAATCCTTGTAATCACTCCAGAATTCATAAAACGAACCTGAGGTAACAAACCTGTTTATCAGGTAGTACACGGCCATAAATCCTATAATACTGCCGCCTGAGAATATCAGCTCATAAAAACGTTCTGAAAGGGAGAAAAACTCGTGTTGAATCTTAAGCTCTCCCTCAAATACTTTATTTGCAAAAACATAAAAGATTGCATACACCACTGCAAGCAGTAGTATTGTAAGTAACAAAAACAATATGCAATCTGGCATTGTAAAATAATGTTTAGCATATTCTGCGTATGACATTTCAAGCCTCCCTTAATCGCAAAAAATATGGAGCAGACAACCTGCTCCATACGATTTTACATTTCTATTATATTAATTGCAATTGATTTTAGATTGCATATCTTAAATCAGACTTAAGCTTAAGGATTTCAGTCTCAACCTGCTCAAAATCCTCTTCAACATATGTATATCTAAAAGCATCCTCAAGGTATGCTAAATCTTCATTTTGTAATTCTTTAGCTTCTCTTCTTAACTGTACTAGACTGATAAATTCGATTCCGTATAATACTAATGCTGCTGCAACTACAATTGCCATGACTCATACCTCCTATGAACTGTACTTGTTTAACTGTTGAGTACAGTATACAGGATGATGTGTCACACTAAAGGCACACTAGTATCACACTTGTGTCACACTAAATCAGCTGACTTGATATTTGCCACCTTTATTAAATCTGCAGGGGATAACTCTATCTGAAAGCCCACCTTGCCAGCACTTACAAACACTTTATCATAACCTGTTGCTGTCTCATGAATGAAAGTAGGAAACTGCTTTTTCATTCCTATTGGTGAACAGCCACCATGAACATAGCCTGTAAGGCCTAGCAAATCCTTCTGCTTAATCATGGCAATGGATTTTTCACCAGCAGCCTTTGCTGCCTTCTTAAGATCAAGCTCCTCTACCACTGGCACTACAAATACATAGTAAGCCCCTGTCTTGCCCTGAGTCACAAGTGTCTTGAAGACCTTCTCCGCTGGCTCACCCAGCACACCGGCAATCTCTTCACCAGTCATAGTTGCATCAGGCTCATATGAGTGGCTCTCGTATGAAATCTTTTTTGCGTCAAGAACACGCATTACATTTGTTTTATCATTGTTCTTCATTTTATCACCCTTTACAATTACGCTTCATTACATTACCTATAGGGTAATATAGCACCAACATCAGTACAAAATTACCGGCGCAGTGCACCATATCCCACATAATTCCGGAAATCCACCATGGAAAGGCTGTGTTAAATCCGCCAATAATGCCACCATCTCTCATACCTATAAAAAAGTATGTGATGGAGCACAGCATGCCAAAGCATAAACCAAATATCCCTGCAAAGATTGCCCAAAACAATGCCGAGTCAACCTTTCTAAAAAGAAATGCTAAAAGCACTAAAAGCGGCCATATGTATAGATACATCACCCACCAGGTGTTTACGCCGTACATCATGCCTTCCACAAGAATCAGCACTGGCACAATCACTGCTACCTTTCTGCCAAACTGCCTGGTAAACATGATTAGCCAAAATGTAGTTAGCTCGATATTTGGCGCAAAGCTAAGCGCCATCTTACAAGCCTCGATTATGGCCACCATCAAACCAATGACTGCAATATCTTTAGTAGTAATTTTATTTTGCATCTAACTAATTTGCCTTCTCGTAAGTCCATGTGTATGTATCACCATCTGTTACAGGCTGCTGGTTAGCACTGTACTGACCATATTCGCCATTTACATAAAGCGCCCAGTAAGCATTATCCTCTGCAAAAATTGCCTGCTCACCGTTTACCACTTCTACCATGATACCATAATCACCATCTGTTCCGCTGTAAGAAAAGCTATCATCACTTTCAGCCAGCTCATCCATGGCATCCTTTAAATACTCAGCATCTGTGTCAACATCATAAGCTGTTGTAGCACCTGTGCTATCTACCACTTCAATAACTACGCTCTTGCTTCCTGCTGTTGGCTTTGCCACAAACACATTGTAGCAAATAGCAAATACAGCTATCAATGCTACAAGAATCACTCCGCCAATTATTATCTTCTTAGAATTATTCTTTTCCATTGTCTTCCTCCATGTTGTCTTTTATTAATGTTGCAGTCGTACTCGACCACAAACTTAGTCTCATTCGAGACTTCCCTTTGCGGTCATATTATATACAATCTGTCATCTAGTTACAAATGTAAGCACATCTTATTTAGCATCATTCTCTC
>JAGBJE010000058.1 GCA_017934625.1 Pseudobutyrivibrio sp.
CAAGCACCCTTGTTGGCATCACCGGCTGCAAAGCCTATATCTTTAGTGTCTGTGTTGTTATCTCCGAAGATATATCCGCCATAAGAGAATAAGAATCCGCTGGAGAAATACACATCATATAAGGATTTCATATAGCCATATTTATCAGGATTGGCCTCATGAATTTCCTTTGAATAGGCATACATGTCATTCCAGTTTTCTACCATGTCCGGAACATCATTTTTGTTATCATCCCAATTGCTCTTCCAATCCTCTGGAAGTAAATCGGTTCTGTAGTAAAGCATTGGTGCCTGAACATTTACAGGAACACCGCAGGTGTAGGTGTTGCCATCAACATCCACCTGATATGCCTTCCAGGCAGCCTCTGGTATCTGACTGTAGCAATCCAACTGCTCCACAGGAAGTGGATAGATGTGCTTACCTTCTGCATACTGCATAATCACATCATTAGCCTGGTACAAAACATCTGGCCCGTAGCCGTAAGGGCCATCGTTTGCCAAATCCAAATACTGATCCATGTTGGCATCTACTGCTGTAATGCCATACTTTTCATATTCCTTGTTAAATGCCTTTATAAGCTCATCAAAATATCCCTTAGAAATAGCTGTATCATTTTCCAAAACCTGGATTGTTACGTTTTCTTCTAATTCCCCGGTGAAAATGGAATTGGTAGGAGACGCAGCCTCCTTATTTGCTTCCTTTGATTCACTCTTACAACCAGCAAATGTGGTGAGCGTCATCATACCTATCAACGCCAAGGCTATTTTTCTTTTCATAATAGTAATACCCCCTAGTTATTTTCATATGATATCGTATATACGGTAGGACTACTGATTGTTAATGTAGCAACACTATCATTGTAGCTTCTTTCCACGATGATTGAACCGTTTTCTTCTGTGATAGATACTTCTCCTAACTGTAAAACAGGATTCTTTCTTAAGGCGATTAGCGCCTTCACCTTTGCTAGGAAATCCATATCCCATTTACTCTTATCCCAGTCGAAGCAACGTCTGCAATCTGGGTCGTATCCGCCCTCCATAGCATGCTCAGTGCCATAGTAAATACAAGGTGTTCCCGGCATAAACATTGTAAGAGCCAGTGCTGTTTCTAGCTTCTTTTTATTCTTACCACAGGTTGTAAAGAAACGGTCTGTATCATGAGAATCAAGCAGGTTAAGCATCATGTAATTGACCTGCTTCATGTTACGCATCAAAATGCCATTTAGATGCTGAGCAGTCTTGCGCCCATCACAGCTTTCCTTTGAAAAATAATCCAGGCAAATCTTCGTAAATGCGTAGTTCATAATGCTATCCTGCTGGTCACCCTGAAGTGAAGGATAGGCATCATGCCAGTTTTCTCCGATGATTACCGCATCATTTTTCTTGGCTTTAACCGCCTTTCTGAACATTCTCCAGAAATCGTGAGATACCTCATCGGCAACATCCAAGCGCCAACCATCAATATCTGCCACATCAATCCAGTAGGTGGCAATGTCTAAAAGGAAGTTTTGAACCTCAGGATTTGCTGTATTTAATTTTGGCATGTAATCACAGTAAGCAAAGCATTCGTAATTACGCTTCTTAAGGTCCACCTTATCGCCATCAACAATGAACCAATCGTGATACTTAGAGGCCTTTCCTTTTTTTACCACATCCTGGAACTGCTCCATCTTGTAGCTGCAATGATTAAACACTGCATCAAGAACAACCCTGATACCGCGGCTGTGAGCCTCATGCACAAGCTCGATAAAATCATCAATTGTTCCAAACTGTGGATCGATTTTTTTGTAATCAATGATGTCATACTTGTGATTTGAATCAGAAAGGAAAATCGGATTAAGGTAAAGTGCTGAAATTCCTAAGTCCTTCAAGTAATCCAATCGCTTAATTACTCCTCGCAAATCGCCACCTGCATGGTTCTTAGGAGTAGGCTTGTCGCCCCACTTCATATCGATGTATGACATATCCTTGTTCTCATCACCGATGCAAAATCTATCTACAAAAATCTGATAGAAAACAGTTTTTGGCATCCAATCAACTAATGGCATAACATCATTGTCATTGATATAAGGAAGCTGGAAAAAATTGTAAAAGCATTCTTCGTAATTATATCTGTCTGTTAAGCCATCCTCGCTGTAATAGTGTTTTTTCCCATTCTCCTCAAGCTCGAATATGTACACGAAACGTGTGTCACTAATCTTTAATTGAATTTCATAATATGCGAACAGCTCGTCCTCATATTTGCAAGGAACCTCTACCGTAAAACGCTCTTTCTGGTAATCGTATTTAACACCATAAATAAGCCTTACCTTAAGACCTGCGTCTGCGTCTTCCTTTGCTGTTCTAAGTCTAATAACAACCTCTTCCTTTGATAGTGCAAAGCAATATCTAGATTCTGGAATGTGAAGTAATGCGTGTTTATTCATATTTCTCCTTTATTCAGTATATGTCCATGTAATCTTGTCATATGGGTTAGAATTGAAATTCTCCCTTGTCTCTTCTGTGTAGTACTGGTCTTCTTCGTCGTACACATCCTCACCTGGGAATGTTGTAAGTGTGAATGTGTATGTACCGCTAACAGCAACCTCTATGTTAGATTTTTCAGCTGGTGTATCGCCAAGGCCTCCTGCATTTTTAAGATATGTTTTGCCATCTAACATTCCTGATTCAAGATAGCCATAACCTCTTTGGTCTGCCCATGTTTCATCTACTGCAAACTGGAACTGGTCCCCCTCCTGAAGTTCAACTGTTATTGTGTACTGGTTGGCTTCAGCATTATCCTCCTTTGCAAGTCTGTGGCCATCTGAGATAACCTCGCCCCAGTTAGATTCCTTTAAAAGCTCACTTTCGCCAGCGCCCACTATAGCAAAGCTACGTGTATCCTCAACATAACTTACAAAGCCTGCGTAAAGTGGTGTGTCCTCTGTAATGGCTCTGCTAAAATCAAACTCTCTTGTAAGTTTAGGTGTTGCGAACCAGCCTACGAATGTGTAGCCATCCTTCTCAGGTGTGAAATCCTCGGCATTTGCTTTGTGTTCTACTACCTTTGTATCAAGCACTGTAGTCCCATCTGCATCATAGTAGGTTACAGTGTGCTGATTTGAAGTCTCATCAGTGGTTGTTTCCACCTGCTCTTCTGCTGCAGAGCTGACGCTGTTACCGCAGCCTGTCATAGCTACTCCGTTAACTCCAATACATCCAACTAAAAGCATAGTAACAAATCTTTTTTTCATAATAATACCCTCCTTTTATTTAACCGTTTAAATCAATTTGTAAAAATATAAGCAAGCCCATTTTAATGCCTGCTTAACCGTTTAAACTAATTAAATACTACACTCTTTATTTTACACTGTCAATAGGTTGTTATTGACAATTAAAGAAAATATTCCCATAATTGATTTATCAACCGATTAAACGGTTAAATGGAGGCAAGAAATGGCAAACAAAAAAGTTACCATAAGAGATGTTGCTAAAGAGGCTGGTGTTTCTGTAGCTACAGTTTCATACGTGGTAAATGGACGAACTGATTTAAAAATATCTGATGAAACTAGAAAGAGAGTTTTGCAGGTAATCAATCTACTGAACTACTCTCCTAATCAGGCCGCTAAGGCTCTGGCTTCAAAAAGAAAAAACCAGGTAGGTTTTGCTATTTCCCATACAGATTCTGTACTAAAGGCTGCTGACCAAATGAAGGTAATGACAGCAATCACAAAATTTCTTGGAGATAAGAACTATGATGTGTTTTTAATTCCACCTGCTAAATTTGAAAACTACGGACAAGCCGATGCCCTTATTTGCTATGATTTGGACAAAAGTACTTTTTCAGCTCTTGGTGATTTTAACTTTGCTCCGCTGCTTGCTCTTGATTGCTATATCAATGATCCATTATTCTTTCAAATAAACACCAATCTTGACAGGCTAAAGGCGGCTGCAAATGAAAAATTTTCAGGTGAAAAATATCAGTATGTAATGCTTGATACTTCCAATACCGAAAAGAAAGATTTCACTAAAAATACCTTTGATGATGTATTATTTGTTGCCCAACCAGCAGACTTACAAGGAATTACCACCAAAAATGTACTTATTTCAAGTGATGTACTTTTGCCGTTTATTCCTGACAACTGTACTGTCTGCTACGAGCCAGATACTACTTTAGAAAAATTAGAGCTCCTTTTCACAGCCTACGACAAAGCCGCAAACAGGGTGCCGATAGAAAATCATAATTTGTGTTGTTAATATAGAAGTAAGTGGGACTACTTATGAGTTTTCCTTAAGTAGCCCACAAGAAGTTATAGCCTTTCCACCTTTATTTCCTTATACTTTTCGTATCCCTCATGAAGCATGTCGCAATCTAGCGCCCCGTCCTCATAGGTAAAGCTGTATAGATTGTACTCACCCTCAAGGTAGGCAAAATCCTCTCCATTGTCCTGATAGTGTGAGCCCCAGGCGCTGTCGCCAGCTACCAGAAGTGTCAATGTATCATATGGCCTTTCGCCCACATACTGCACATCCTCGTACATAGGAATGATGCTGCCTTCCTTAATGAAAATAGGCAGTACATCAAGTGGAGCATCCACAATAATGTGCTGATTGCCCTGATAGCGCTTACCATCCCAGTAGCTTATCCATGTTCCAACAGGAAGATATACCATGCGCTTTGTAGCCCCCTGCTCTACCACTGGTGCCACCAGCATGTTTTCGCCCACAAGGAACTGGTTATTCAGGTTGAAGGTATTCTCATCATCCTCGTAATGAAGCACTAATGGCCTCATCACTGGAAGACCTGTTATCTGACTTTCAAATAATAGGTCATAGATATATGGCAAGAATCTGTAATGAAGCTTCACATACTTTCTGTAGATATCTACAACCTTATCCCCAAACTGCCATGGCTCCTGAAGCCTCTGTCCCTTAGCACAATGATTTCTGAAGAAGGTGCTAAATGCAGCTGCCTCAATCCATCTAACAAGAAGCTCAGGATTAGAATCACCGCCAAATCCGCCTATATCAGTACCTGCAATGGTAAAGCCGCTCATTCCAAGATTGCAAAGCTGAGGAATTAACATTTGTATATGTGACCAAACGCTCTGGTTGTCACCTGTCCATACCGCTGTGTATTTCTGAGCACCTGAATAGCAGGCTCTTGTAATAACAAGCGGACGCTTTCCTGTCAGCTCCTTCATTCCCTCATATGTGGCCATGCTCATGTAGTGACCATACACATTGTGAGCCTCGGCATGATTGGTAAGCCTATCATTTACAGAAAACTGCACATCAAGTGGCAATGGGCCTCTAAAGCTTGCAGGCTCATTCATATCATTCCAAATGCCCTGCATGCCAATATCAGTTAGGAACTTGTGATTATTAGCCCACCATTTACGTACATCCTCTCTACCAAAATCAGGATATACAGCATCGCCTGGCCAAACCTCGTTTACATACACATCTCCATCCTTATCATGTGCATAGTAATCCTTTTTAATTCCCTCATCATAAACTCTATAGCCCTTGTCCACCTTAACGCCTGGATCGATAATGCATACTGCCTTAAAGCCATCCTGCTCAAGCTCCTTTATAAGCTGGCCTGCTGGCTCGTACTCCTTATCATCCCATGTAAACACCCGATATCCTTCCATATAGTCAATATCATACTGAACTGATTCACAAGGAATTCCATGTTCTCTCATAGCCTTTGCAACAGTTCTGATATCTTTAGCGCTCTCGTATCCCCATCTACACTGATGATAGCCAAGTGTCCACAGCTGAGGGAGTGGTGCGCGACCTGTAAGATAGGTGTAGTGTTCTACAATATCTGCAATGGCTTCGCCTGCCATGAAATAGAAATCCAGGTTTCCTTCATCTGCCCCATAGTAGAAATAATCGCTGCTCTCCTTACCGAAATCCATATAGCTATGGAATGTGTTATCGAAAAACATTCCGTACACATAGCCTGCCCCTTTACCGATGTAGAAAGGAATAGATTTGTATAAGGCTGGCATGTTCTCATGGTGAAGCTGTGGAATATCGGAATTCCAATTCTCATATGCATATCCACGCTTATTTAGGAAACCTGTCTTATCTCCCATGCCGTAGAATCGCTCTTCATCCCTTAGCTTAAAAAGTACCTGAACCTTATAATCCTTGCTCTTTAAATCAGATACGTCATGGCCCTCTGCAGCAAGTAAGCTCATAGATTTTTCTGATAAAGTCTCCTTAAGCTTTCTGCTACCATTAAAACTACTAAGAAGCTCGTCACCGTATTTATCAAGAAAAGTAAAATCAAAATCATCCCCTATGCAAAGACTAACAGAAGATGTGCTGATTCTAACCTTTTTATCTTCCCCATCTAGCTCAGTAACATCAAAATCCACAGGGATGGCCACATCACCTTCTATGGCAACAGATTTGTAATCCTTCATCCAAGTAGGCACAAAAACTCTTATAATCTCATCTGTAATAATCTCTACATTTACAGTCTGCTTTTCAAACTGCAGCCAGACACAATTATCAACAACCTTTACTCCCGCGAACTTACCATATTCCATAAAAAAATTTCCCTTCTTACGCTATATTTTTTCTTATTTTACACTATAAATTCATTTTTGGAAACGTTTCCAGAAGAATTCATAAAAAAAGTGCCTACCATTTTTCACTATGATAGGCACCTATAATTAAAGCTTTGTGGTCACGAAGATATCGTAGATTGCCTTCACTGCAACCTCGAAATCCTGGTTCTCAACGCCGATGATGATGTTGAGCTCGGAAGAACCCTGGTCAATCATGCGTACATTTACATGAGCATGGCTAAGTGCTGCAAAGATACGTCCAGCTGTACCGCGTGTGCTCTTCATACCACGTCCTACGACTGCGATAAGTGCAAGGTCAGATTCGATTTCGATTGAATCTGGTGAACAGTTTCTGTGTATTGCTGAAACAACTGCCTGCTCCTTGTTAATAAACTCATCCTCATGAACAACTACTGTCATGGTGTCGATACCTGATGGCATGTGCTCGATGTTGATTCCGTTATCCTCAAAAGCAGAAAGTGCCTTACGGCAGAAGCCCACCTCAGAGTTCATAAGTGACTTAGTAATCAGCACTGTACAGAAGCCCTTCTTTCCAGCGATACCAGTGATTACATATTCGTTACGCTGGCCTGTGCTTTCTACAATCCATGTGCCATCATCATCTGGCTTGTTAGTGTTCTTGATGTTGATTGGAATACCTGCTGAGCGCACTGGGAAGATTGCGTCCTCATGAAGCACTGATGCGCCCATGTAAGAAAGCTCTCTAAGCTCGCGGTATGTGATAGTCTGCATTCCAACAGGATTCTTGACAATTCTTGGATCACAGATTAAAAAGCCTGAAACATCAGTCCAGTTTTCGTATACATCTACCTTTGCAGCGCCTGCTACGATAGAGCCTGTTACATCTGAACCACCTCTTGAGAAGGTCTTAACTCTTCCATCCTTGCCACAGCCATAGAAGCCTGGGATTACTGCATGTGGATGCTCCTCAAGAGCCTTAGCCATAGCCTTTTCTGTCTTGTACGAATTAAGATGACCTTCCTCGTTGAAGAAGATTACATCCTTGGCATCAATAAAATCGTAGCCTAGATATTCTGCCATAATCTTACCATTAAGAAATTCACCACGGCTTGCAAGATAATCTAATGATAGGTCTTCCTTAATATCAGCAGCAATCTGCTTGAAATCTTCCTCAAGGCTAAATCCTTTTAGCTCAAGTCCATCAATGATTTCATCATATCTAGCCTTAATGGCTGCAAGATTAGATGTAACGTCCTTGCCCTTTGATGCGTCCTCGTATGTGCCGATGAGCATGTCTGTAACCTTTGTGTCCTTACTGTTTCTCTTACCAGGAGCTGATGGAACTACAAAAACTCTGTTTTCATCTGCTCTGATAATGTCGCCCACCTTCTTGAACTGCTTAGCATCTGCAAGTGAACTTCCGCCAAATTTTACAACCTTTTTCATTACAAAATCCTCCTGATTAACTTAAAAGTACTCTATCATTATCTAAATCTTCGCCAGCTTTAATCTTAAATCTGTCTAAAAGATCTGCTACTGTAAGGTGCGCTCTTTCCTCCCCTGATGTATCAAACACGATGTTTCCTGCATTCATCATCAGAGTTCTATTTCCCACCTCAAGAGCCTGGTGCATATTGTGGGTTACCATAAGGCATGTGATGCCTCGCTCCTTAACAATTGACTTGGTAAGCTCCAGCACCTTTTCTGCTGTAGCAGGATCAAGGGCCGCTGTATGCTCATCTAAAAGCAGAAGCTTTGGCGTAACAAATGTGGCCATAAGCAGTGTAAGCGCCTGGCGCTGTCCACCTGAAAGCAAGCCTACCGGCTGCTTCATTCTATCCTCTAATCCCATGCCAAGCAAGGATAGCTGCTCTCTGAACTTAGCCTTATCCTTGGCACTGATTCTAGAGAAAAGCTTTCCTGTAGAATGAGATGCCCTAAGATAAGCCAAGGCCATATTTTCCTCAATCGTCATGTGTGGAGCTGTGCCCTTAAGTGGGTCCTGGAATAGATGTCCTATATCCTGGCTTCGCACATATTCCTTCTTAAAGGTAATGTCCTCTCCGTCAAGATAAATGTTTCCCTCGTCCACAATAAATGTGCCTGCAATGGCATTGAACATGGTGGACTTGCCTGCACCGTTTGAGCCAACGATTGTAGCGAAATCTCCATCTGCCAAATCAAGACTTAGATTTTTAAGGGCAACCTTTTCATTAACTGTACCAGGGTTGAAGGTCTTAGATATGTTATCAAGCTTAAGCATTACACACCTTCCTTTCTGGCACTGCCTCTATAATTCGCAAACTCTCTCTTCTTGAGAGAAAGCTTTCTTTTAACATAAGGAGTTGCAATAGCAACAGCTACTATTATAGCAGAAACCAGCTTCAATGCCTCAGCTGGAACTGAAAGTCTTAGAGCAATTGCCACTATAAAACGATATAAAATGGAACCCAGAATTGTTCCAAGAATTCGTCTTGGAATGCTTCCCTTATTTCCAATCAGGGTCTGACCAATGATAAGTGATGCAAGGGCGATTGTTACCATTCCTGTTCCGATATTGATATCTGCAGATTTCTGGTACTGAGCTATAAGTGCACCTGAAAGACCTGTCAGGGAATTGGCAATGCAAAGTCCAACTGTGATTGTAAGTGTTGGATTGATTGATGATGATTTTACCATGTCTGCATTATCGCCTGTAGCTCTGATGGACATTCCAAGAGTTGTTCCAAGGAACCACCACAGAAGCAGTGCGATAACTAAAAGGATGGCAATGACAATGACAACCTTGTACCAATCTCCTATGAAGCTGGCACCTATTGTATCCTTGCCCAGCGAGAATACAGTGTCGCATCCGAAAAGATTGGCAATGGAAGAAAATCCCATTACTGCAATATTGATTGTGTATAAGCCTGTGTTTACGATAATACCTGCAAGAATGGATTCTACACCAAGTCTGGTCTGAAGAAAAGCTGTAACAAAGCCTGCGCACACGCCAGATACCATAGCTGCAATAAGAGCTAAGAATGGGTGACCTGCAAGGGATACCATGGCTCCCACTGCACAGCCTAAGGTGAAACATCCATCTGTAGTAAGATCTGCAATATTAAGAATTGTAAAAGAAATAAAAAGTGCCAAAGCAACCAGGGCGTAGATACACCCTAGTTCCAAAGCACTCATAAAAATCGAAGCTGTAAAAATACTAGACATTACTCAAACTCCTCCGCTGTCTGTACTTCAACAAAGCCGTCGCACATATCGCGAAGCTTGTCGTAATCTAGCTTAAGAGCTGCTGCTGTCTCAGTGTTAACTGTTGCTGTACCATTATCAAGAAGCTTTACTGGAAGCTCTGCTGGGTTCTTGCCATCTACAAGCACCTGAGCCACCATGTTTGCTGTCTCTTTACCGAGAGTAGCGTAGTTTACGCCGTATCCTAAGTAAGCACCGTTAAGTGCAAATGAATCTGCGCCACAATAGTGTGGTATGCCTGCATCAATGAACTTCTCATAGATGGCAAGCTCGCACTTCATGATTGTGTTATCTGTAGGGGTAAACACTGCATCAACCCCTGCTGCTACAAGTGCATCTGCTGCAAGCATAACTTCATCGTTAGATGTTCCAGTCTTTTCAACGTACTCAACACCTGCTGCATCAAGAATAGCCTTGGCCTCCTTGATAGGGCCTGTTGAAGCATCCTGGCTCTTATCGTAAAGTAGTCCAACCTTTGAGATATCTCTATCCTGCTCAAAGATTAAATCAAAAACTGCCTGAGTGTTAAGGGCATCAGATGTACCAGTAACATTTGCTCCTGGAGCATCGTTAGATGCAACAAGTCCTGCACTCTCTGGGTCAGAAACTGCTGCAAAAACAACAGGAATCTGATTGTCCTCAGTTGCTGACTGACAAATCATTGCTGTAGGTGTAGCGATAGGCACCAGCACATCTACCTCATCATTAATAAGCTCTGTAACAATCTGATTGATTGTAGTAGCATCTGCCTGACCATTATAATAGTAGTCCTCGTACTCAAATGTGCAGCCATTTTCCTTGCCAAGCTCATCCAGCTGGCCCTCAAGGTTAGCAACAATCTGATTAAGTGAAGCATCATCCACGTACTGAACGATACCTACCTTATATACCTTGCCATCTGCTGTCACCTCTGCATTCGCAGCATCATCTGTAGCATCTGTGGAAGCTGCTTTATTACCACATCCAACCATTGCGGCTGAAAGAGTTAAAATCATCATTAAAGAAAGCAATCTTTTCTTCATAATATCCCTCCTAACACAATCTGTTAATAGAGAATATTGTATCACAACACTTTAACAAGTTAAAGTGTAAAATTGTCTAATTATTTATTTACATTGTTTTTTCTTCTATCACTACTTAATTATACAATCAGCAATTAACATATCCTAAACCTTAGTTATTAACTTGAAGGATTTCACAAAGATGGCATCCATCAAAGAAGCAAAGGGTTCGGAGACTATCTTTGAATAGTCTCTGAACCCTTTATTATTCCATAATATCAATATTAGTTTACTTTAAAATCTGCTTCTTCGACTGTAAAACCTAAAGCAGCAAGCGCATCTTTTTCTGCTGGGTTTACTGTATAAAGTCCTCTGCCTAACTTTGGATTTGTAATCTTATAAACTGTACGACCAGTGTCTAGTCCGTACCAAGCAATACCCTCATCTGTACTGCCTGCAGCAATACAAGCATCCTTTAAAGCTGCGTCAGTTGTGAAAATATGTCCACCCTTTGTCTTGTCAAACAAACGATAAACAGGTTTACCAGCGTTTGTTGGTGTGTACCATGCCACGCCTTCATCTGTCCAGCCAGCTGCTACAAGAGCTTCCTTTTCTGCCAAGTTTGTTGTGAAGAAATGGTAACCCTTTTGAAGGTTAAATAATCTATATACAGGAGTAGCCTTTGGTGCAGTATTTGTGGCAACACTTGAAGAACCAGAACTTGCATTTGGATCAATGACGCTTCTATTCTGTGCATTACCCTCAACTGTTGAGTAAGAAATTACAAACTCCGAGAAGTCGCTTGAGTAAATATAAAACTTACCATTTTTTACATCTGGGAAGAATGTTCCATTTCTATAATTTCCAGCTGATGGTCTAGCTGTTAATGTTGCAAATGTTCTTACATCATCACCATGTTTACTTACAAGTGAAGGGTCATACTTACCCGCAAAATCATAGCCAATTCCAATTTCAAGAACTGTATTCGTACTTGTCACATTTTCTTTAAATATACCTTCAACAAACTTTCTAAGATTAATATTTAAAACATCAACTTTTACTGTACTTTCGTCTTTAAACTGATTCTTAACTTTTTCCTTAATATCTGGTTCGCTATTCAAAGTAGGACTAGCCTCGAGTGTGGCTTCAGGTTCTACTGCTATCTGCAAGTTAAGGGAAACATCCTCACCTTCGCTTGTTGCTTCTGCATCAAGGCCAGGAACTACGGGTGTCTCATCCTTAACGGCTGTTTCACCTGATATATTTATCTCAGCTTTTGACTCATTTGCATTGTATTCTTCATCTGTATTGTCTCCTTCTGGGACAAGCATACTACCAGCTGTATAGCTAGTAAGTACATCTACATCACATACAACCCTCACCGCTGGTGTGTATGTTAATCCACTAAATCCATACTCATATCCTGCATTATTTGAAAAATAATACCCATAACGTGAATCTCCTTCATAGAAAAAACCTTCATCGGCTATTCCACCTATAACTCCAGAATTCACCTTTGCATCATATCCATGATTATCGTTATACCATAACTCTACAATATATGCGCCATCAACACCCCAGCTAGAATTATATGTGATAGTTTGAGCCGCACTTGGCTTAAAATAAAACCAACCATCCTCTGTTATTGATGTCCCCACACCGAAAGGTGCCTTAAAATTAGATACAGTAAACTCGCTAGGATTCTCCTGTGTGCCATCTGGATAAGCAGGTGATCTTGAAACATCAAACACCTGATACTTGCCAAATTTTCCTGCAAAAAGGCCACCTGTTGGCATTTCGGTTGTCTCATGTGATTCACTAGCAAAAACTGGCATGACACAAATATTTTTTGCTGGCATAGAAAAAGTTGTAGATGAATTCTTAGCAGCATCGCCTGATAAAATAGTACTCGTAATATCAGTACCGGTAGCACTGTCCTCAGTAATTTTCCACTTGTCAAATCGCATATTACTATTAGATGGCATATCTGCAGCTTTAATTGATATTGAAGTTCCAGCTGGTACGCTTACATCTTTTCCAGACACTGTTTGCAAACCTATTGTTGCTGTACAGCTTGCTGCAACACCTAGTGTATACTCCTGCCCTGTTTGGCTTTGGCCTGAGCCTCCTCCAACTAAATGTAATACAAGATTTCCCGGTTCTAGCGTAACAACAGTATAGCTACCTGCACCTTCCACCATTGTTAATGTTTCTCCTGATGAAATAGATCGATCAACTGCTGTATTATCTACTTTAACATGTAAATCACTGCTTGAATTATTATAAATCGTAAATGGAGCCTCTAACGTGCTGCTACTTTCAATACCTGTCCACCCTGCATCACTATAAGTTATACTTGTACCACTACCTGGTTCTGAGCCACTACCAGAGCCTCCTTCATTGCCTGAGCCACTACCTGTAGCCAAAAGTGCCTTGACATAAATATTATAGGCTGGCATAGTAAAAGTTGTAGACGAAGTCATCTTCTTATTACTATCCAAAAGTACATCAGTAACATCAATAGCATTGTCATAATCATCAACGTTTCTAATCGCCCATTGACCAAAACTATCACTTTGACTAGCAGGCGCAAAAGTAATTGTAACTGTTGCGCCTGCTTTTGCTGTAGATTTATCCGCCGTACAACTAGTAGGATCAGCGTCTATTATATATTCCTGTGAATCGCCCTGTGGGTCTCCTGCATTTCCTGAGCCACCACCGGAACCACTATTCCGTGTCATTGCAGCAAAAAATATGTCTCTCGCTGGCATCGTAAAAGTAGTAGTTTTTTCACTATCATCGGCTAAAAGATTCACATCATCTTGTGTCATTGCACCCCATCCTAAAAATTCTATATTGTCATTAGCCGTAATAGTCACCGTCTCTCCTTCTGCCGCTGAAGTCTTATCTGCCGTTCCATTCTGAACTGTTACAGTATACTTTTCAGTTTCATCAGCTTTCGCCACCATACTTACCCCCGGCAGCATGGCAATCACCATTGCCGCCGAAAGAATCATGCTTAACAGCGCTTTCCTTGTTTTCTTCATGTACTCATACCTCCTCATTCAATTACCAAATTCCTTTCCCCAATATAAAAAACCGCCATAACAAGCCAAGAGAATACTCTCTTAGTCTGTTATGACGGTTAATCATCAAAATATATAACAATAGAATTCTGCATAGTTATGCCAGACAGACAGATTGATTGATTGATTGATTGATCATAGGCTTCATTTGCATATTTGTCAACCCCTTAATACTCACAAAATTCTAAACAATCTAACTAGTTACAATGTATATTATAACAAATCAATTCTTAAAAATTGTGTAAAGACAATGAACTCTTTATCACTATTCCATAACAGAATCTTTGATGGTAATGTAGGTACCGCCATCTTCCTCGTAGGTGGAGAAGGTGCCTTTGATTACGATTGGATCACCGTCCGCTGGATAATCCTCAAGGGCATATTGTTCTGAATCCAGTAAGAACTCTAATCCTTGGGAGCAGCACTGGGTAGCATCTTGCACTACGCAGGTATAATAGGTATTGCCTGTCTCCTCATCTGTGTAGATGGCACAGTTGCCATCCATCTTAATTGTCTGGCCTTCGTATGCCATTGGCTCCATCATCATGTTAAACACTTCTGAATAGACCATTGTAGATGAAAGGGTCGTTAAATCTAAATCCACTGATGGATCAGATGCAATAGTTTCCTCTTCTATCTCAGCTTCTGCTTCTAAGTTTTCAGCCTCCTGCACCGGCTGACTAGTAGCTGTGGTGTCATTAGAAACATCTGCAGAATCGGCCTTGCTTCCACATCCCATTAATACTACAAGGCTAAATGAACACATAATAATTAACAGTTTTCTTTTCATCTACTACCCCCTGATTCTTCCTATCAAATAACAAATACCAAACAGTACCACATCTGCTGCAACTATTGTTGAGCCTACAGGTGTGCCTGCCAAAATAGAAATGATTATTCCTATTAGAGCACAAATCATAGATGACACTGCTGAAAAAATAGTTACGCTTTTAAAATTCTTAAGAATGCTCATCGCAGATAGAGCCGGAAAAATAACAAGTGCCGATATCAACAGTGAACCAACCAGATTCATTGCAAGAACAATTATTACTGCAATAACTGTAGCTATCAAAAGATTGTAGAGGTTCACGTTTGTGCCAACTGCATTTGCAAAATCCTCATCAAATGTCACTGCAAAAATGCGATTATACAGGAATATAAACAATATGGTTACAACTATTGCAAGTATTCCACAAACCCACACATCAGTCTTTGTAAGCATCAGTATGGACATGGAACCAAAAAGCGTAGTACACACATCTCCTGATACATTTGAAGAGCTTGGGAACAGATTCATCATCATATATCCAAAAGCAAGTGCGCCAACAGACAGCATAGCAATTGCCGCGTCACCCTTTATCTTGGTGTTCTGCCCCTTTCTAAGAAGAAGTATCGCAAATACGATAGTAATAGGCAGCACTATAATCATTCTATTTGTAAAATTAAGTATAGTGGCAATCGCCAACGCCCCAAAGGCCACATGGGATAATCCATCTCCTATAAATGAATATCTTTTTAAAACAAGTGTAACTCCAAGCAGCGACGAGCAAAGAGCTATAAGCACTCCAACGATCAGAGCATATCTTACAAAAGGAAAGCTCATATATTCTATTAATGTATCTAGCATGTTACTCTCCCTTCATTTACATCATAAATTTTAGTAGCGTATTTACTTACGTTAGCAATATCATGACTAATCATAATGATTGTCATGCCATCATCATTTAGCTGCTTAATAAGCTCATACATCTCCTCTGTTACTGTTGGGTCAAGGCCTGCCACAGGCTCATCCAAAAGGATTGCCTTTTTGGTGGCACACAACGCCCTGGCTAGTAGCACGCGCTGCTGCTGACCACCGGAAAGCTCTCTATAACATCTATTCTTAAGCTTTTCTATTCCCATCTTTTTAATATTTGACAGGGCCAGCTTTTTCTGCTCCTTTGAATAGAAAAACCTTTTGCCCAAGCTATTCTGACATCCAGACAAGACAATCTCAAACACTGATGCTGGGAAGTCCTTCTGGGCCACTGACTGCTGAGGCAAGTAACCTATCTCATTTTTCATAAGGCCATCACCAAATTCAATACTACCTGACACTGCCTGCTGCAATCCTAAAATAGTCTTCATAAGTGTGGTCTTTCCTGAACCATTCTCCCCGACGATGCAGAAATAATCTCCTGCATTAATCTCAAAATTGATGTTTTCAAGAACTGCCTGGTTTTCGTAACCAACTGCAAGCTCCTTTGCTGTCAAAACTGCCATAATATCTCCTATTACTCTAGTCCGCCAGATACGCATACAAGCTGTTTAAAGTGATTTATGCTCCAGTAAGGCTCAAATGTAAGCTTCGCTTACTAGACCATCATTTTCCATCGTTCCACTCAGAAAATGATGGTCATATCCCGCAGGCCACCTCCCATTGCGCTTGCCAAGACTATGTATAGTCTCAGTATCAGGCTCATCTAAATCTATTATTTACTATTACTAGTTTAGCGCTTCAGTGAGCACAGATAAGTTCTGCTCCATGACGCCTAGATAAGTGGTACCGGAAGCGGCGTCGGATGAAGTGGTGGATTGCATGGAATCCATGGCAAGGATGTTAGCATCCTTTGAATTCGTATTTGCGATAATTGTATCTGCAATCTTGTTATCTGAGTTTTCGATGGTAAGTACTGTCTTAAGGCCAAGCTCATCTACCTTTTCAGATAGGAATTTGATTGTTTCGAAGCTGGCTTCGGTTTCTGCGGAGCAGCCTACAAACGCAGCATAATAATCAAGTCCGTAATCATCTACCATGTATCTGAATGGGAAGCGGTCTCCAAAGAGAAGAGTCTTTCCTGTTACAGCATTTACGGCATCTGCATATTTTGCATCTAAAGCGTTTATGTCATTTATATAAGAATCAGCGTTAGCTTTATAAATATCGGCGTTAGTGCCATCTATTGTCTCAAGGGAATCAGCGATTGCCTTTACGCAGGTAGCGGCATTCTTAAGAGAAAGCCATACATGCTCATCATATTCTACCTCTTCTTCATGCTCATGCTCTTCCTCAGCTTCCTCCTCATGTTCATCTTCTGCTTCGCCTTCGTGATCGTGGTCATGCTCTTCTTCCTGCATGCCCTCTACAACTTCCTCTTCCTTAACGCTATCCTTTAGTACATCCATAAGGTTGATAACCTGCTGATTTGGGTTCACAGCTGTTTTTATTGCATCCTCTGCCCACTCATCAGATTCACCACCTACATATATAAATAAATCACAGGTAGCAATCTTTTTAATATCCTCTGCTGTAGGTTGATAATTGTGAAGATCTGCACCATTATCAAGTAGATTAGTAAGCTCTACCCCTGAGGCATCTCCTACTATCTGTTTTACCCAATCGTACTCAGGAAAGATAGTGGTCACAACAGAAATGCTATCTGCAGCTGCTTCCTGCGTAGCTTCTGTAGAATCTACGACACCACCTGCAGAGCTTTCTTCTTTAGTACCACATCCAACAATTGCTCCCATTGTAATTACAGTAGCAGCCATTAATCCTATTAAGTTTTTAATTTTCATGTCTAATTAATCCTTTCGCGTCCTAAAAAATGATAACTTCCGTTTTTCTGATGAAAACAAAAATCTATATCAAAATAAAACCATATCTAACATGGGACGTTAATCAAGAATCAATTCTTACCTTTTGGGAAACTAAGCTAGTCTGAATAGACTGGCCTGACACATAGGAGCTAGTTTCTTTCATTGCAAAAGCAACCATATAAACAGTGGCTGCAACAACAAGACCTGCGCCTATACTTTTGATATTGCTTTGGCACTGCTCCAATACAAGACATATTGGACAGTGTGCCTCATCATCACAATGGTGCGACACATGCTCTGCAATAAAGATTGTAGAAAAAAGCATAACAAAAACAGTAGCAACTACTGCTACCATTGCAAGGATTCTATTGTAATTCCTGATCTTTGACATACTCTCTCCTTATATGAATCTTTAATACCCTGTCATGATAATGGCTTTAGTTCGATTTGTCAAACCCATAGGTGGCATTTACTCAATCTTTCTCCTCAATCTGACATAACTAATCTTCAATCCTCAGACTCTATTATGCTAGATATAACCTACTTAGTATAACTAGTGTGAAGTTCTGAACTCTCGTTTTTGGTGCGCTCCACAAAGGAATTGATGTTCGTTCTGCTCTTTCTCATAAGCATCAGAAGGCAATTATTTGATAATATGTTTTACCCATTGAAATACCTCCATCAAGAAAAAACAATAGCATCACTGTATTTATCGGTTGAAAAATTTGCATGAAAAAAGCACCTTAGACTATTACTAATCTAAAGTGCTCTGTTAGCTATGTTTTTATTTCTCTCAACGCTGTTGAGAGTTTTCAGATTCTTCCTCGGCAATGTTGTACAGTTCAGCCAGCTTCTCCCTAAGAACATCTTTTGATATCAGCTTTGTTTTGTATTCTGAAATCATAGTCTGTGATAAACTACGGCTCAATGAGTATTCTACAACGTCAGTATCTGCATTTTTGCAAAGAATCATTCCTACGCTTGGATTCTCATGAGGCTTTTTCACATCACGGTCTAATGCTTCGAGATAAAAATCCATCTTTCCCATGTACTCAGGCTTAAAATCATCTATTTTTAAATCTATTGCAACTAAACATTGCAGTTCCCTGTGATAAAAAAGCAAATCCACATAGTAATCATTATTACCGACTTGGACGTGATATTCCTCGCCCACAAATAGGAAGTCCCTTCCAAATTCAAGCAAGAACTTTTTCATATTACGTAGAATGGCTTTCTTCAAGTCAAACTCTTTATAAGGCTCTGGCAAATCAAGGAATTCCAGCATATACATATCCCTTAACACACCAGATATCTTTTTCGGTTCAAGTGCAGAAGGCGCCTTTCCATTAGATAATAAAATGCGCTCATAGTATCCGCTATCAATTTGTCTTGCCAATTCACGTGCTTGATACTTTTCCTTGGATGCCAGTTCTAAGTAGAACTTCTTTTCTTGGTAATCCTTGGTTTTTGACACAATGTGCATATTATTAGACCAAGTATTTTCTCTCAACAGTGTTGAGAGTTCTGGATGATCCTTGTATGTTTCATAGAATTGCTTCATTCTCCATATATTCTGAGAAGAATATCCACGGATACCAGGCTCCTTACTCAAAATATAATCAGACAATGCTTTGACAGTAGATTTTCCCCAGCCATCGGACTCTGCCTTATTGGAAACATATTCACCAATATTCCAATACAAATCTATAACAGTAGAATTGACTTGAAATTCAGCTTTTTTCTTTGCTGAATAAATCATATTAAGTATGTCATCAAACATTTCTGTCTTAACTATTTCACCCAAGCTATCGCCTCCAAAATCATCTTAAATCCGTGCAATCACACCATTGCAATTATAACAAAATCGCACTAAATCTGTATATAGCAGTTTTTATTCTACCCCCTATACAAAAGGCTATTTGCAATTTTTCATTTCCTCGTTTATTAGTATATATTCTTCTTAAATATCTAAAAAAGGACTATTCACTTCTGAATAATCCTTCTTTCGAGGTAATATATCATTGATTTATTACCTTACTTACTGCAAAAATTTGGACTTTACTCCTTTCTTCGTTATTATTCCAACGAATTGGGTATAACATGGTATATACTATGTGAAGTTAAGTCATTTTATACTTTATTTTTGTTTGTAACAACCTAATGTCAGGATTTTTAGTATATAATTGCCAATCTTCACATTACATATACTATTTTTTCTTAAAAAACTCATCTGCGGATTAAACTAGGTATATTTTTAATCATCTTCACACTAGCTAAACCATTTACGAGATTTTGTAGCCAATTATAATAGCATCCATCATCACTATATCTGCACTTATGAACAAAAAATGAAAAAACAGTGAATTACTGCATGAATATTCTGAAATCTACTATAATATTCTTGTATTATGATGCAACAATCATATTTCAATGAAACACTATTGAGAGGAGGCTCTTTTATGTACGAATATATTACTATTGAACGTAAATATGGCAGTGGTGGTCACAAGATTGCTGAAGCATTAGCTAAGAAATTAGGTTATCGCCTGTACGACCGTGGGGTTGTAGTTGAGACCTGCAAGCGAATGGGATTATCATATGATCAGGTGTCGGGCATGGACGAGCAGACTCCTATCAAACCGATATTCAAAGCTCCTGGTAGTGACCATCTATCTATGGAAGAGCAAATCTACAATACAGAAGTTGAAATTATCCGGGAAGCTGCAGAAAACCCTGGCTGCATTTTCGTAGGCCGTTGTGCCAGCGAAATCCTAAAGGACAAGAAATGCCTGAAGGTATTCATCACTGCAGATGATGACTTCCGCCTAAACCGCTCTATTAACGTAGAGAAAAATGATAAAGACAAGGCTGAAGATGTAATGAAGAAATTTGACAAAAAGCGTGAGAAATTCTTCACCACTCACTCTAATGAAAAATGGGGTTCTCCTGAATACTTTGACATAGTAATCAATTCTACCCATCTTAGTGAGGATGATTGCGTCGCACTCCTTGAAGCCTTAGCAAAAAAATAAAAAATTAATCCCTGTAGCATACAAGCAATACAACTTGTTATCTACAGGGATTTTCTATGCCTATTTATCCAAGAATATCAATATACTCCCCTGCCAGTGCCTTGTTCATGCTACGGACGGCGCAGAACTTGCCGCACATTGAACAGGTGTCATCAAATTCTGGGGAGCGGTCTGCTCTAATAGCCTTGGCTGTTTCAGGGTCAAGGGAGCAATCCCACTGCTTATCCCAGTCGAAGCACTGTCTGGCTTCTGCCATGGCGTTATCCTGGTCCATAGCATGAGGGATGTGCTTTGCAATATCTGCTGCATGAGCTGCGATTTTAGATGCAATGATTCCCTGCTTTACATCATCCACGTTAGGAAGAGCCAAGTGCTCTGCTGGTGTTACATAGCAAAGGAATGCCGCACCGTTTTGAGCAGCAATGGCGCCGCCGATTGCAGATGTGATATGGTCATAGCCAGGTGCAATATCTGTAACGATTGGGCCAAGTACATAGAATGGTGCACCCATACAAATCTTCTGCTGAATCTTCATGTTGGCTGCGATTTCATCCATTGGCATGTGACCAGGGCCTTCAACCATAACCTGCACATCCTTTTCCCAGGCACGCTTTGTAAGCTCGCCCAAACGAACCAATTCCTCTATCTGGCATACGTCAGACGCATCTGCTAGACAGCCAGGGCGACATGCGTCACCAAGAGAAATTGTCACATCATATTCACGGCAGATATCAAGAATCTCATCATAATATTCATAGAAAGGATTCTCCTCACCTGTCATGCACATCCATGCAAATACTAGTGAGCCACCACGGGATACAATGTTCATCTTTCTTTTGTGCTTTTTAATCTGGTCAATTGTCTTACGTGTGATTCCACAGTGAAGTGTAACAAAATCCACACCATCCTCAGCATGAAGGCGAACCACATCAATAAAATCCTTGGCTGTAAGTGTAGCCAAATCTCTCTGATAATGGATTACGCTATCATAGATTGGCACTGTGCCAAGCATTGCAGGACATTCTGCTACCAGCTTCTGTCTAAATGGCTGAGTGTTGCCATGGCTTGATAAATCCATGATAGCCTCGGCACCCATATCAACAGCTGCCATTACCTTTTCCATTTCGATGTTGTAATCCTTGCAATCACGGCTTACCCCTAGGTTAACATTTATCTTGGTGCGAAGCATGCTTCCAACTCCCTCAGGGCTAATACATTTGTGGTTTACATTTGCAGGAATTGCCACCTGGCCCTTTGCCACAAGCTCTCTGATTTCCTCAGATGTGCGATACTCCTTAAGAGCAACCTGCATCATTTCAGGTGTGATTATGCCTTTTCTTGCTGCATCCATCTGTGTTGTATATTCTCTCATTAAATTATTCTCCTCTACTAATACATTATCTATGACACAAAAATATAATCGTTAAATACTGGCTGTAAGCCCTCCTCAGAAATGTCACTGTACATTTTTTTCAGGCTTCTGCCATCTGATATTTCAAACTGCTCGTCACCACAATCCTCATCTGACTCAATGCCTGTATATTTTTCCTCATGGTCTCCGATTCCTGTGGAAACGCCTGCAGATACCTTTGTTGCAGCGATTTTTACTATTCCATTTCTAAATTCTGCTGTCTCCCTGGATGACACTGTAATTCCGACAAATGGCAGGAAGATTCTGTATGCACATAGGATTTGACAAAGCTGCTTTTCTCCTACATCCAATGGGTTGATAGTATCGTTATTGATGATTGGTCTTAGCCTTGGGCAGGAAAGTGACATCTCGGCATAAGGATATTTTCTTTGGAGATAGTACACGTGAAGCGCCGATGCAAGAGCATCCTTTCTAAAATCAGATAGGCCAAGAAGCGCTGAAAATGCTACGCCTCTCATACCACCCATCAAAGCTCGCTCCTGAGCATCAAATCTGTATGGCCATACTCTCTTATTCCCCATCAAATGAAGTGTTTCGTACTTGTCAGTGTCGTAGGTCTCCTGAAATACTGTTACATAATCCACTCCACATTCATGTAGATATTTGTAGTCATCCACATTCACAGGATAGATTTCTATTCCGACCATTCTGAAATATTTACGGGCAATCTTGCAGGCTTCGCCGATGTATTTAACATCTGACTTGGCAGGGCTTTCGCCTGTAAGAATAAGAATTTCCTCCATACCACTGTCTGCAATAACCTTCATTTCATGCTCAATCTGTTCCATTGTAAGCTTAAGGCGGTTTATTTTGTTGTAGCAGTTGAAGCCGCAGTACACGCAATAATTCTCGCAATAATTTGCTATATAAAGTGGTGTGAAAAGATATACCGTATTTCCGAAGTGCCTGCTGGTTTCAAGCTTGGCCTTGGCTGCCATTTGCTCTAAATATGGCTCTGCTGCAGGCGATAGCAATGCCTTAAAATCCTCGATATCACATTTGTCCTTTGCAAGAGCACGCCTTACATCTGCCGCTGTGTACTTTGTGTAGTCGTAGGATTTCATTTCTGACATGACCTTTTGGCACACATCCGACTCTATCACATCCATCCCTGGAAGGTATTTCATGTGGTCTGTCCTTGAGCTAGGGTCAGTCTCCAATCTATGCTTTTTAGCAAGTGCTGATTCTGGCAATTCATCTGAATCGATTAAAAAATTATTTTCCATGACAGCCTCCTAATGTAAGAATCCTGTAAGTGGATCAGATGCCGATGCGCCACGGGTTAACACTCTTCCAAGACCTGCCAGATAAGCCTTTCTACCAGCATTTATAGCATCCTTAAATGCTGATGCCATCAGTGTTAAATCCCCAGCTGTTGCAAGTGCTGTGTTTGCCATGATTGCAGCTGCTCCCATTTCCATAGCCTCGCAAGCCTGAGATGGAGCGCCAATTCCAGCATCTAAGATTATAGGAAGGTCTATTTCATCTATAAGAATCTGGATGAATTCCTTAGTGGCAAGTCCCTTGTTAGAACCGATTGGTGATGCAAGTGGCATTACAGCTGCCGCGCCTACATTTACAAGCTCTCTTGCCACATTTAAATCAGGGTACATGTATGGCAATACCACAAAGCCCTCCTTGGCAAGAATTTCTGTAGCTTTGATAGTTTCATAGTTATCTGGAAGCAGATATTTGCTATCACGCATGATTTCGATTTTTACAAAATCGCCACAGCCCAGCTCTCTAGCAAGCCTTGCAATTCTAACGGCTTCCTTGGCATCCCTTGCACCACTTGTGTTAGGAAGAAGTGTTACATTCTTTGGGATGTAATCCAGTATGTTTTCCTCATCCTTAGTGTTGGTACGGCGTACAGCAAGTGTAATAATCTCTGCCCCTGCATCCTTTACAGCCGCATCTATTAGCTTCATGGAATATTTTCCTGAACCTAATATAAATCTTGAATCAAATTCTTTACCACCGATTACCAGTTTGTCATTTTCCATTACATTATTCCTTTCACATTTTAAGGTGTCTGCTCACCCATAAGAAGCCTGAGTACCATATGGGCCTCATGGGCTGCGCACACCATTACTCTACTTGCTATCAGGCCAATTCCATCATTCACATCACTCACCCCATCGCCACACAGGTAAAATCTTTTTGATAGCTTTTTCGTGTTAATGTCATTGGCACTAGAAAAGCCTGCCATGCCAGAACCCGACACAATGATTTTATCCTTGAAGTGGGTTAGCACTGCATTTACTACCATTGCCTTGCACTCTGCCTTATCAAAGGCTTCGCAGACTACGTCTGCTTCACTTACAAGCTTTACAGTATTATCTTCAGTCATCCTGACAGTGTGGCTTTCTATTGTTATATATGGATTAATCTCTAAGAGATTTTCCTTTAGTGCCTCAGTCTTATACATTCCCACCTGGTTTGCTTTGTACTGCTGCCTGTGAAGATTGCTTACATCCACCACATCAAAATCAATCAGGATTAGCTTACCAATTCCAGCCCTTGCGAGGCAGATGGCGATGTTAGAACCAAGTCCTCCCAGGCCGCAAATGGCTACTGTTGCCTCATTAAACTTGCGCTGATTTTCCCTGCCATGGCGAAACTCTAGGACACTAAAGAACTCCTCCTTTGTTGGCACCATATCAGCCTCCTCCAACAAAGCTAACCACCTCTAGCACATCCCCATCTTTGAGTGTTGTCTTATCATAGTCAGCCTTTGATACTATTTCTTCATTTAGCTCCACTGCAATTGTTCTTATGTCTATGTTCATTTCATCTATGACATCCACTACGCTTTTGCCATTTGCAGCCTGCTCGCATCCATTTATATATACCAAAACCATTCTCCTTTCCTGTCATGATTTCCTACTTACAGAACAGCGAATTTGTCCGTAAGAAGTCATACTATGCTACATAATCTGGCCATATGATTTAGCGGCCCCTGACCATGCCCCAAATCCAAATCAGCAGCGATTGCATTTTCCAAATATCGCTTTGCTCGTTCTATGGAATCCTTCAGGTTATATCCCATGGCAAGATGTGATGCAATGGCGCTTGACAATGTACAGCCTGTTCCGTGGGTGTTTGGATTATTAATTCTTTTACCTTCGAACCAGGTGATGTTTCCATTATCAAACAGCACATCACTGGCGTCCTCAATACTATGTCCACCCTTTACAAGAACCGCACATCCGTATTTGGTACCGATATCTATTCCGGCATTTTCCATATCATCCCTAGTCCTGATACAAAGGCCTGATAATGCCTCAGCCTCGGGGATATTTGGAGTAATCACAGTTGCAATCGGAAACAGATACTTTGCCATAATGTCCTTTGTACTATCCTTCATCAGAGCACTTCCGCTGGTTGCAACCATTACAGGGTCAACCACAATATTTTTCATTTTGTACTCCCTTAGCTTTCTAGCCACCACCAGCACCTGCTCTGCAGATGGGAGCATGCCGATTTTCACTGCATCCGCCTTAATATCATTAAGACAGGAATCTATCTGCGCCTCCAGCATGTCAAGGCTTGTCTCCACCACCTCATCTACTCCCATTGTATTTTGGGCTGTCAGCGCAGTGATTGCAGACATTCCATATACCCCAAGGCAAGTCATGGTCTTTAAATCTGCCTGTATTCCAGCCCCTCCGCTGCTATCACTTCCAGCTATTGTTAAAACTACCTTCATCCTTTAATCTCCCTAAACTTTTTTAGCATATTTTCCGCTGCAAGCTTTGGCGAATCAGCCTTCATGATGGCCGATACGGCGCAAACACCTGCTATATTTACTCCCCTCAAAACATCCATATTTGATGGATTAAGACCGCCTATTGCATTCACTGGAATAGGTACCGTATTTACGATATCATTAAGTGTTTCCACTGATGTGATAATCGTCTTCACCTTAGTGGTTGTTGGAAAGATTGCTCCAACCCCCAGATAATCGGCGCCAGCCTCATAAGCTGCCTTTGCCACTGGCACTGTCTTTGCAGTGGCACCCAGTATCTTATCCTTTCCAATGATTCTTCTTGCCGTAGCAAGATCCATATCCTCAGCTCCCAAGTGTACTCCCTCGGCATCCGATGCCAACATAACATCCACCCTGTCATCAATAATCAGTGGCACATTATACCGCCTGCTGATTTCATGAACAGCCTTAGCAAGCTCTATATACTCCCTAGTAGTTCTATTCTTCTCTCTAAGCTGCATTAGGGTGACGCCCCCCTTTAGCGCTTCTTCTACACGGCGCAAGAATTCTGCCTGCTCATAAGGTGTACTGTCCGTAATAAAATAAAGTTCGCTGTTAAAATCCATTATTCCTCCTAAACACGTTTCATAGTTTCTATTCAGCATACATTCACAAAATCGCTGTTTCACAGCTTTCCTTTTGTTCATGTATGTATCTCGCAAAATAAGATTTAATATAAAAAAGCTTGCAAGCAATCTTTTTATATAAAATCTTACTTTGCTCTGAATAGAAACAAAATAAAAGCGGAAGCTACCTGATTTCTCAAATAGCTTCCGCGTATAATACAAATAATCGGCGTCCCTACGTTGGCATTATCCAAATCAGGTTCTCGGTCGAAGGTCACACCTTCCTCTCAGCCTGTTTACAAGCTCCCGTTTCAATATAAAATTTCCTTCACTATAATGCTACAATCGTGGCAAAATTTCAAGAGTTAATTTCTAACAAAACAGCAAGCGCGTTCCTCTAGATAATTCTCAATAACTTTTTATTTGGTTTAACGCTGCGTTGAAATCACGGACCTGGTCGCTGTTAAGGTCCATGCCACCTTGAGTAAGAATCTTCTTTAATGGCTGGCGCGCAATCATTGCCTGCATTGATGGTGAGAGCTCAACTCCGTCCCCCATTCCGCCAGCAGTCTTTGAGGCCATAGCAGCCATCATTTTTTCTAGAATAGCCTTACCAGCAGGGTTTGAGCCTATCTCACCCATGGTATTGTTGATTGAGAAATACCCCTCTGGAGCCTCAAACTCATCCTTTGGTGCATCAAACCAATTGCGTACCTCATCTGCGGATGCAAAATAACTAGGATTTGGCTCAGAAACCTTTGCAATTTCCATTTCATCACTCTGATTTCCTGAGACAGCCTTTATCCTGTGAACCCCAGTTAGCTTTACGTTAAACTTAAATACATGCTCGCCAGTGAGGGTTCCTATTTCTACATCATCAACAAAAAGTGTTACCGTTTTTTGATTGCTATATACCTTGATTTCAGTTTCTTCCTCCACTCTGTCGTGATATCTTCTTCCGCAAAGGTGTACAAATGGCTCATCGGTCCACCAAGCCTTGTAGATATAGTAAGCATCCTTTTTCTGTTTTCTATCAAAGGTGATTACACCCTTATGGTTCTTGCCTGGGTCACCTGCCTCATCACGTCCAGCTGCTGCAAATTCAAACATATTCCAAAGATATGTACCCCAAATATAAGGGCGCTTTGAAAACATTTCCAGCATATGCTCATGATAAATAGCCTGATAACTTTCTGTATAATCGCCCTTTTCAGGCTTTGGCGATTGTAACGTAATTACGGAGTCAGCACCATACTCTGTAAGTCCAATGGCAACCTCAGGATGATCCCTGTGAAAATCATCAAACCACTTGTCATTATCCTCTACATCCCCTACATACCAGCCATAGTATAGGTTATAGCCCCTAATATCTGGCAAGGTAACAAGCGGAGAATCTGTCTCCAACAAAAACAGATTAGCCATTGCTGAATATCTGTTAGGATCCATTTCGTGAACCAGATCATTTAGTATTCTGTGGTTTTCCATCAAATCATCTGTAACACCCTGCAAAGTAATTTCATTAGAGAGGGCCCAGCAGATAATTGATGCATGATTATAGTTTTGTGTTATAAGCTCCTTCATCTGAGATATTGTGTTTTCTCTACCTGTATCCATATGGACAGTTATGTAAGGAATCTCAGCCCATGCGATAATACCCTTTTCATCACACAAATCGTAGAAATACTGATCGTGCTGATAGTGTGCAAGCCTAATAGAATTAGCTCCCATAGAAAGGATTAAATCCATATCCTCAGCATGCATTTCCTTTGTAAGAGCATTTCCAACACCAGCTCTATCCTGATGACGTGATACGCCGTGAAGTGGATAGCTTCTGCCATTTAAGAAGAAGCCCTTTTCTGGGTCAACATGGAATTCTCTAACTCCAAATTTATCGTATATACGGTCTACCTCAGCGCCGTCAGCAACAAGTGTTGCCACTACCTTATATAGATATGGGTCCCTCAAGCCATCCCAACGATGGGGATTTTCAATTGTTATGCAGCCTTTAGCTACCCTTTTTCCAGCCTCCTCGGTAATTGTTAGTTCTTGCTCTCCAACTCCATCTACAGATACTACAACTTTATCGCCAGCGCCTGTTACATAAGCTTTGAACTCTACCTCAGCTTTACCATCCTTTAGCACTGGTGTTATATAAAGTCCATTTCCTCCGAAATAATCCAAATCAAAATGGCTCTCATCAACTATCACCAAATACACATCTCTGTATATTCCACCGTAGAATGTGAAATCTGCTCTTTGAGGATATACCTTATCATTAGGTTCATTAGATACATAAACCTTTAATTCATTTTTGTTAGCAAGATAATCTGTTAAATCTGCCCTGAAAGTAGAATATCCACCATCATGTGAAACCACTTCCTGTCCGTTCAAATATACCTTGCATGAAGAATTAACACCTCGAAATTCTATATAGCATCTCTGATTAGACTCCACCAGTGGTCTATCGAATTCTTTGATGTAGGTACAAATTCCTCTATAATACTGTTCTGGTCCAGTCTGTCCGTCCACAGAATTCCAAGTATGAGGAAGATTTATCTTTTCTTCCTTTCCTTCTTTTATGAATGACCAATTATCATTTAATAAGTATTCGTTTCTCATTTACATTCCCCTTTAGCTTTTTAAATTAGCTGTAGTTCCTTCTGTAATTCCATTTTCATTAAATGCATCTACTCGAACACAGTAATTTCTGCCTTTTACTAAGGCTCCAATTCTTTTACTATCCAAAACTGCCTCATTACCATAGACTATACAGCTATGATAAAGCTTATCCTGTGACGAACCCCAAAGTATCAAATGACCTGTTGCACCATCTTCTGCTATTTGCACTTCCATATCCAAATCTGATGTTCTCTTTGCCTTAAATGTAGGCTTGTCTGGAAGACTTCCAGCACCTAAACCAAACACTCTTAACCCGGATACTACAGGCACTTGTCCATAAGGCACCTCCATATTAGATAGTCTTATGTACCTAAGTTGTTTTCCAGAATCTATTAATACAAAATCATGTGATAAATCCGTATTTACGTTAGTTTTATCTGAAAGCACTTCCCACTGAATGCCGTCTTGTGAACCTTCTAGCTTCCATCTGGTAACCAAATCTCTTTCTTCGATATACCTAGCCTGTGTAGTGCCTCTGATTTCACCAGGACATTCTATATCAATGTCATAGTCACCAAAATTTATTTGAATACCATGAACATCATAAACATCCATTAGGTCTACTGTGAGCCACTCCTCCTTGTTTGCGGTTGATGGTCTCCAAAAGGTTTGAACATTCTCCTCGATTGCTTTTTGTGGTTCAAATCCAGCTGCAAAGCTACTAGCTGAGGCAGCTTTTCCACTGCTTAAAAGCATCCATTCTGGAGCTTTCCAGATATCCTGTTTGCCCTCACAGATTTCGTAAGGCCAATCTCCATATCGTTGATTGCAAACCAGTTCTCCATCCTCATCAAAACCAGCTGGCCATATTCCCACTCTTCTTTCAAAATCATGGTTAACACTGATACGCATAGTTGCAGTATGCCAAACATTACCGCTTTTATCAGTCATTGTTGAACCATGGCCTGCTCCTGGCAAAAATCCCCCTGGATTGTAGGAATAAGGAGCGTTATCAGCAAGAGAGAATGGTCCCAGAGGATTGTCAGACACATAGACACCGTCACCATAGGTGTTGTATTGAGTGCCGGCAAATGCATATTGCAAATAGTATTTTCCATTATGCTTATCCATCCAAGCACCTTCTATGTATGGTTTTCTTGAAAACATACCTCTAATGAATGGCCTTAGTTGCTCAGGTACACTATCCTCACTTTGGCCTTTGGATTTAAAGAAATTTTGATATGCATTTTCTATCTCTTCTTCACTTGCTGGAAGAAGAGAGTTATCTTCGCCAATTCTTTCAAACCCGTACTCGGCAGGGTGTCCTAAAATCAGCTCTACCTTTTCCCCCTTTGGATTCATAGTGACTGGATCCAGTTCACAACCATAGATAGGAGTCATATTAGAGCATCCCCAATAGAAATAAATCCTATTATCATCATCGATAAACAAATTAGGATCCCAATAAGGGAAATTGCCTTCGATTTTCTCGTATGGTCCATTTAAGATGTCTTTTGTTCTATACCTATCGCAATTTTCATCACGTTTAGATGCGCAAAAATATACATAATCCCCTAGCACCCTTACGTCAGGAGCATAGTCATAAAGTGGTAGCTCCTGTGGTAATTTGTGATTTTCCCAATGAGCCAAATCATCTGATACCCAAACTCCAAGTGTCATAGATGCAAATATATAATATCTACCCTTGAATAGAATCATAGAAGGGTCAGCTGCTTCCCTACATATCTGTAGCTTTCCGCCGTTCCTTTGATCCATATTAAATTGATAACGGTAATTAATATTTACTGGATTACATACGTATTTTTTCATTTTGCCTCCTAAACTGCTTCTTGTTTTAATGCTTCCTTCTTTTCAGCGATACGGCACTGAACATTTACCATTTCACTTCTTGTTAGCTTACAAAAACTCATAGCTATAAGTGTAATTATCCATCCGCAAATTGCCAATCCATATCGAAGACATAATGTCATCCAAAATACTCCTGGTGTCATTGGATCCCCTGGCTGTGGCATTGTGGTTGTGTAACCAACCAGCGCTACTGCAGCTGTAGCAATTGCAGCTGAAAATGATGAAACAATCTTGTCTACAAAGCTGTATGTACCTGCCACAACAGCTGGGACATATTTGCCACTTCTATCAAGCTCATAGTCAATTACATCTGCCATAAAGCCTGTGTTTGCTGTAGTTACACACATTGAAAACCCATTGCATATAAATGTAAATAATACATATAAAATAAGTGTTATTCCCATACTTGCAATAGAATGTGTTCCAACAGTAAATCTAGTGATAACAAAGAATAGGCATATGCCCAGGTTTGCAAATATACAATTTCTAGACCATGTAACAATTGACTCCATGTGACCATGCTTACCTGCATATTTTGCACCATAAGCTGCAAAAAGTATGGATGGGAGCATACCTATCATACTGAGAATTGTAGCAAGTCCCATATTTCCGATTATGATACCGCTTAACATAGTGCCAACAATGGAAGCTGAGCTTGCCTGTTGAGCAATTTTATCTGATGCATTCGATGCAATATAGCACTGCAAAGGCTTATTGTTCTTTAAAACATTGAGCATATCCTTAAATTTTAAACGCTCCTTTTTTGCCAAGCCTTCAAAGTTTTCCATTTTGTCATACTCAGATACGCCTATGCACACTATACATACTCCAACAAAGGAAACAATTACGCATAACCATGTAACCACATTTAAAAATTCCTGGCTAAAGCTGCCGCCCATAGCTGGCATTATTACACTATAAACAACAATATTTAAAATCATTGGTGTTAAATAATTGAATATAGTCTGCCAAACACCTACAGTAGGTCTTTGTTTTGGGTCATTAGTTAAAAGTGCAGGAAGGGTCTGTGCCGTCATGTTAACCAAAGTATAGCCAATAACATATATCATGTAGAAAATCAAAAATACAGCTACGCCATGTCCTTTGCTTGAGAAAAAGTTGAACATGCAAAGTAATCCCAAGGACTGAATCAACCAACCACCTAAAATAAGTGGACGTACCTTTCCAAATGGAGTATTAACTCTATCATACAAAAATGCTAAAAGCGGGTCTGTTATAGCATCAAAAATTCTTGTAAATGTAAGAAGGCCGCCCACTATCAGAGTTGCAATCCCATAACCAATGCTTGCAGAATAGCTGGCTAAGCCTATTAAGAAATATACTGCCATGCCATTAAAACCATTAAAAGCAATACATATGATTTGCCATAGCTTGGCCTTACGATATTGAACATTACCACTTGCCATGCCTAAATTTGAATTGTCCATTATAAACCCCTTTCGAAATAAATAACTAAATGATAGAAAGCTTTCTTTGTGACAATATAGTAGCATGTAGGAATATTCTGTGATAGAATTATATTACCTTTATTAGCAATATTTTATCTTATTATGAGGTTATATGGACACACAATTATTTTTGAAACTAATTTCAAATCTTCTTGATATACCTGTATTTGATGGTACCGATATGGATGAGACCCTAAAACACATAGAGGAAAACTTTTGTATCAATAAAACTCTGCAGCCAATGTACACAGCAGATGCTCTACACTATCTTATCCGCTCAGCCAAGCCCAATGTCCTTTACGAAATTATTGATTACTTAAATATAAGTATTTCCTTTTTTATATTTGATAGTAAGATATTTCTACTCGGTCCCTACGCGAAAGGTGAGTTTTCAGAATCTGCCGTGGATGAGCTATTAATCAAAAACAAATTACCAAGCTCTATGGTTATGCCGCTTAGACTTTACTGTACTAAATTTAACATAATCACAACCAATCAAATCCAAAACACAATCACTCAGGTATTATCTGCCCTGGAAGATACCACTATATCTTTTGATTACCGCCGTCTATCTGGTTTTATTGCAGACACAAGTGATATTAATTCTGACGAAAAAATTCTATTAGAAACTAATTACAGTGACATTTATCGGCGCTATGACTCAGAAAATAGATTTTTAAATGCAATACGTCTAGGAGATATCGATAATGTTTTCAATGCTTTTAGCGACATGGCTCAAAACTCCTTTACTGCCCTTGCCACAAAAGAAGTGCGCAGCTATTATCTTTCCCCAGCCTCTTTTTCAATTATAATTGCCCTTACCAGAAAAGCTGCAGAGCAATCTGGTTTATCCGTAATTACGATAAATAATATTACTCAAAAATATGTACAACGATTTTCTGTAAACAATAACAAATCTCATCAGAACATTATAGCCGATTACATAGTTGAGCTGGTAAATGCTGTAAAAGAGCACCGCCTAGCATATGCTTCTTACTCCAAACATGTGGTCAAAGCAATCCAATACATGGATTTGCACCTAAGTGATCCAATAACCATAGAAGACATTGCAGCCGCTGCAAATTTGTCGGTGTCTCACTTTTCGAGAATTTTCAAATCAGAGGTAGGCGAAACCGCCATGAGCACTTTGGCAAAAATGCGATGCAAAAAAGCTGCCACTCTCCTAAAGGAAACAAATCTTCCTATAGGAGAAATCAGCAGCTTAGTAGGATATTCTGATAATAATTACTTTGTAAAGGTCTTTAAAAAGACTTACGGGGATACCCCAAGCGATTTTAGGAAAAGGAAGCCTAAGAATCCTTAAAACTTCCTTCAGAAACTCAATTAAAATTAAAAATCTAAGCTACACCCATTGCCATATAACTTATATATATTACTGTAGCTGAAACTAATGGTACTGTCACTGTATCATAGCCTCCTTTAGTTACAAGCTCAGTTATAGCAGCTAGAGGTGCGGCAATAATTACTGCCACCAGACAATTAGAAAATGGTATATCGCCAACTAATATCAAGCTTGCCAATCCGAATGCAAAAGCAACAAAGGACATAGCCGCTGTGCCTTCCCAGCTCTTTTTATGATCCACATGCTTAAATCTGAGGACCTTGTGTTTTCCAAACCTTTTTCCAATCAAGGCTGCAGCTGCATCACCGAAGCCCCACATAAGAATTGAAGCAATAGCCAGTTCCTTTTTTCCAAACAAGCCCCAACATACTGCTATAATTCCTGCCATAGTCCCATACAATTGAACCAAGCTGGATTTTAATTCTCCAGGCCTTCTTTCGGACAAAAGAGATGTAAATTTTTTGCTTTTACTAGATATGATTAATCCTGGATAATTAATTATAATTACTCCAACAGGAATTATAGCTGCTGCAATCCATTCATTAGCTGCATAAATCATAATGATAACAGATGAAAATGAAACAAAATGAATTAGCTTTCTGAATAGCTCTTTTGGCAAATTGAAAATCTTGTTTACTGCAAAAATCATAAATGCCACTGAAAACATGTAAATAAAGAAATACTTTAATCCATCTAAAACATCAAATAATATATACATTTATCCTCTCCTTTTTGCCCTTTTAAATTGCCTTTTTCTGTTTTACTTGTTTAAAATTAAGCTTTTCTGTTTTAACTTCATATTCCCTATTAACATTAATTTTTCTCCACTCGACCAGCATAAAAATACATGAAATAATAATGGCACCAAAATCTGCTACAACGTAGGCCAGTCTGATTCCCATGAATCCAAATACATACTCTAATAAGAATAGGGATGGTATCAACAATACGCCCTTCTGCATGGCTGAAATCAACGTAGCCTGCATAGCTTTTCCTATAGCTTGCAAGAAATTGGTTCCTAGATAAAAGAATCCTAAAAACGGAGAACTAATCATCAGTATCATTAGAATAGACTCAGCAGTGGAGGCAACTGCTGCATCCTTTAAAAACAATGCTATCACAGCACTTCTCATGCCTATAACAAGCACTGCTGTTACTGCTCCAGTACTTACAGTCAGCGCTATTAATCTTTTTATAACACCAGCCAGCTTTTTTTTGTGACCTGCCCCATAGTTATAGGACATCAATGGCTGGGCCCCCATACATATTCCCATCAATACCATTACTATAATCATATTCACTCGCCCTGCTGCAGCATTTGCAGCTATTGCATCTGAGCCATACTTGGATAATAGCTGGTTTGCAAATGAATTTGCAAAACCGGAAAGCAATGTGCCTACAGCATTTGGTAATCCTAACGCCATAATTGAAAAGATAAATAATGGCTTTTTCATTGCATTACTTGGCTTGGCATTTAGTACTATAGCCTTCTCTTTCATATAGTATGCATAGTAAATTGTAGCAACCATATTTCCTATTACTGTAGCTATAGCGGCACCAACCACCCCCATATTTAGCTTTAGAATAAAGATTGGGTCTAATACTATGTTTACCATTGTACCAATCAAATTTCCTACAAGTCCTTCCTTAACAGCTCCTTCTGCCCTAAGAACCTGCCCAAGCATATTTGTGACAAGAAGGAATGGTGCTCCTGCTGCCAAGATCAACATATACTGTTTTGCATACACTTCCATATCAGGTGTCGCTCCTAAAAATTTGAGCAAGGGATTATTAATGGCAATTATCAAGGCTCCCGCCATAATACCTAAAATAATTCCGCTCCAGATGCATAGACTTGAGACCATTTTGGCATGCTCAGTGTCCTTTGCTCCTAAATCTCTAGAAATAATAACTGTTCCGCCACCTGATATGAGCATTGACACAGCCATTATCATATTAAATACAGGGCCAACCACTGACACAGCTGCCACCTGAGCAGTCTCTCCGGTCTGCCCCACAAATATCATATCCGCCATGTTGTAAATTAACATGACAAGTATTGCAATCAGTGCAGGAACCACCATTTTGAAAATTGATGCCCACAAATTCTCACTTTCAAAAACTTCCATTTTTTTGTCTTGCATATTCTCATCTCCTTTCACGCTATTAAGCACTTGAAAGTTATTCAACAGTTGTTTATTATCATAATAGGATTATAGGTTGCCAGCTTTGTAACTACAACCATCAATATTTCAACAATCGAAATTTATTAAACAGATATAGGAGTAAGTGTTGATTATGTCAGAAAAAAATATAAAAAAAGAAGACGGACGAGTTAGATATACAAAAATGCGAATTCGTTCTGCCTTTTACGAGCTATTACATGAAAAGAGCTATGATAAAATTACGGTAACTGCTATTTGTGAAAAAGCTGAAATTAATCGAGCCACATTTTACAAGCATTACCTGGATGTGGAAGATTTGGTGGATAAATTGCAGGAAGAAACCATTAATGATTTGGCCGAAAAGCTCAATTCTGCCACCGACACTACCGCCAAAGATTTCATCGTTGACGTCCTTAAATATTTAAAACTCCACATGGAAGATAATAATAATGCAGGACTATTTGCAAGCCCTACAGCATCAACCTTTACAGCCAAAATTTCCAGACTGATATATCTCAGATTCTCTACGCTGCTAATGCCTCGTATTCCAGATAATGCTGATATGGACAAAAGCATTGTTTTTACATACATTGCAGGAGGCTGCGCAGGAATTATTGATTACTGGGTGAAGTCTGGCTACAAAGAAAATGAGGAAGCTATTGCGGCACAACTTACCACATTGGCTTCCTCAACTATAAACTCATTAAAATAATTACTAGTCCGCAGCAAGCTTTATGCCTTCCTTCAGGCGGTGTAGCCCGTCCATTAGTGTCGCGCGGGTGCAGGCTACGTTCATGCGTAGGAAGTAGCGGCCGGCTTCGCCGTATTCGATGCCTTCGGTGATGTAGAGGCCTGTGGCCTTACGGATGGATGATGCTACTTCTTCGCTTGATTTGCCAAGGGCGCTGATATCTATCCATAACAGGTATGTGGCCTCACCGTGGACAATGCTAATGCCAGGGATTTCCTTTTCAATGAAATCCTCGGCAATTTTTCGGTTGGTAAATACATATTCACGCATTTCATCCAGCCACTGGCCGCCCTTGTTGAAGGCTGCCTCTGTAACTACCTGTGCGAAGGAATTTGGCTCTGCCACCTCGTCTGTGTTAAGACCACGCCATACCTTGTGACGAAGGAATGGGTTAGCCACAACCACTGCTGAGGTCTGCATGCCTGCAATGTTAAAGCACTTAGTAGGTGCAATGCAGGTGATGCTCACATCCTTGCAGGTTTCAGATACGGATGCAAATGGTACATAAGACTTGCCAGGGATGGTGATATCACAGTGAATTTCATCGGAAATTACAGTTACGCCATATTTCTTGGCAAGCTCACCTACCTTGGCAAGCTCATCTCTGTTCCAGATGCGGCCAACAGGATTGTGAGGATTGCAAAGAATCATAAGGCTAGCCTGTGGGTCAGCCATCTTCTTTTCCAGGTCTGCAAGGTCCATTTCATAATTGCCATCCTTGTAGATAAGAGGACTTTCCAGTGGGCGACAGCCGTTATTCACAATGCTGTTGAAAAATATATTGTAAACCGGTGTCTGAATGATTACCTTTTCGTTTGGTGTAGTAAGCTTGCGTACGATTGATGAAATAGATGGAATGACACCTGTTGAAAAGATGAGCCATTCCCTTTCTATCTCAAAGCCATGCCTGTTCTTCCACCAATTCTGATATGCCTGATACCATTCATCTGTTAAATCAGAATAGCCAAAGACACCGTGTGCCAATCTATCTGCTATGGCTTCCCTAACCTCTGGTGCAGTCTGAAAATCCATATCTGCCACCCACATAGGAAGCTCATTTTCCTTAACGTCCCACTTTAATGAATCGGTGCCACGCCTGTTTATCGGTGTGTCAAAATCATATTTTCCCATTAACGATTTCTTCTCCATTCTACGATTTCTTCTGTCTTGCCAATGGCATTGCATACGATCTTGGTCTTAGCAGGGTCAACCATGTCCTTTTCTACAATAAGCTCTTCGATTTCTTCTGCTGTGATTGTACCGCTTTCAGGATTGAATACGCTGTCCACTTTATTAGTGATTTCAGCATCGATATTCTTAGCATACTCAAATGCAAGTGTTGTATTAATAAGCTTGCAGTTTTTCATTGTAAGATTATCGATGTAGCAAAGACCCTGAAGGCTTTCTATTGTACAGTTTACAAATGTAAGATTCTTAGCGTTCCAGCCTAAGTACTCACCACAAATGTATGAATCATATACAGTAACATTTTCTGTATTCCAGAATGCATCCTTTGAAAGAAGCACTGAATTGCGAATAGTGATATTGCTTGCACCATCAAATGAATAGTTACCATCTAATCTGAGGTTATCAATTTCGATTCCATCTGTATTCATTGCAAAATAATGTCCCTTAGCAGTGACATTGTTAAGCTTGATATTCTTGCACATCCAGAATGTTTCCTCTGCGTTGGTAAGATTAACATTTTCAAGTGTTACACCATCACATCTGCGGAAATTCTTAGGTGCAGTAATTAAAGAATCGTAAACCTTGATATTATTTGTGTACCACACACCTGAACGGGCCATCTCGAACCAGTTACAGTTTCTAACTGTTACATTGTTAGAGTACCACATTGGATATTTCCACTTGAACTGGGAATCGTACACCTCTATATTCTTGCTTTCCTTTAAAGGAGATTCTCCTTCATCAAAGATTGAATCATAGATTTTAGCGCCATCCTCTGCATAAAGCGCTCTCTCCCCTTTAAAAAACTGCTGTCTATATTCTTTCATATATACCTCCGAACTATTTGTCTTGTATTAAACAATTTGATTGTAGCACCTAAAGCTGACTTTAGGTCAAACCAACAATCAATCTATATATACTATATCACCAATAATTGATTTTGTAAAATTAAATAGTACGCTTTGAAGTATAATATCGATGAAATATCATTCCAAGGTTCACAATACTATCGATTAGCAGTACCACACCTAGGAAAACCATGTACCAGGCCAATGTGTCCTTTGGGGCAATCAGTATGAAACCAGCTAGAATGATAAGAAAAACTATCTCAAGCACCAGCTTCACCTTCTCAGGACGGCGTTCCTTTTTATCTGTCTCATTGCACAGATTCCTGAAGGTGATGGCATTGTGATAGGCCCATACCAAAAAGGAAACTCCTATAACCACGCTACCGATTAAAAACAGGGCATCCTCTTTTACCAAAAGCATTGCATATACGCCAAGCATCACAAGGCATATATACACTCTGGCAGATTCCTCCTGCAAATTCCATTTTGCCTTAATCAAGTGCCTTACCGTAACAATCACTTCAAACACAATGATTGCAAGTAGCGCAAGGCTTATGCCCGCCTGCAGGATATATTCAGGGATTATGAATAAAAGAATACTGGTAAGAAGCATTCCTACATAAGGTAGCCATTCCTTAGCCTGTATTTTTTGCTTAATTTTATTTGCCTTTTCACTGTCAGGAGCCTTATCTAATGCTGCTGTAACAGGAAGCTTCATAAAGGTCCTGACAGTATTTTTATCAAGCGATAATAGCTCTATAAGAATTTTTTCTACAGCAAATGGTCCCTTTTGAACCACCTGAGTAGTGGTCTTGATTCCTGCCTTATCTATTGAATTAAAAAGATTGTTTACAAAGTTGATTCTTTTTTCATCATTGCAGCTTTCAATCCACTGGTCCAACACCTGATTGATAAACACACTGCCAGGATGATTGCTGTCTGAAAGCAAAGGATTACCATGGTCAACACCCCAGGTAAACAAATCGTGCTGCATTACTCCTTCTTCTGTGCTCTTTACTATCTTGACTGGAATATCAGTCTCTTCAAATAGCTTGCCAAATATAGAATACTCTGGAATATAGCGCATAGCCTTATCCTTCACCTTGTCTACGCATGTCTTATCGCACACCTCTGGGCAAAGCCCCGGTCCATCATTCATATACACAAAGCTTACGTTAGCCTGCAGTTCATCCTCTAAATGAGTAGCTGCATACAATGCGAGATTAGCCCCCTTGCTGTGACCTGCCACAATTAGACTATGCTTTTCATCTATGGCGTCCTTCAGATAAGCTAAGGCCTTCTTCTGAGCCTCTGTCTCGGTAAAGCTTATCATGAAATCTTCCTTCCAGCCTGCCATTGTATCATCAGTTCCTCGATATGCAATAAACCTTAAATCCTCAGTCAAATCAAAGGTCATTGCTGAAAACTGGGCGCTTAAGGCTTCATCCAAAACATCCACGTGACGGCTAAGATATATGTCGCCAAAGCGCTTTGACTCAGCTGCCAGCTCCACTATATATTCCTTGCCGTAAAATGTTCCTTGAATGCCAGATTTGGATTTCACCTCAGCTACTACATCCCTGAATTTTCGAGGACTTGTTATTTTAATGTCAGTCAAAATTAGATATGCAAGCTTACATAGTATGAAATTGTCAATATCGGTAAGCTTCTTTTCCTCAAAGGAAAACTCACCATACCATCTAAGATAATCCGAAATGTTATCCATTTTTTACCCCACAAAAAAAGTAATAGTCACTACCTAAAATAGTAACTATTACTTTAACCGAATACAATAAACTAAATATTAAATCTTTGAAAAAAATTGATTCTAATTCTTGAAAGAATGAATTGGTGCTGGAATACGACCTTCTCTGTTAATGAAGTCTGCGCAAGAGAACTTATTAACAGGCATGATTGGCGCATAGCCGAATAATCCACCAAATTCAACAGTATCACCAACACCCTTTCCAATAACCGGGATAAGACGTGCTGCTGTTGTCTTCTGGTTAACCATACCAAGTGCCATTTCATCTGCAATCATTCCAGAGATTGTAGTTGCAGGTGTGTCACCTGGGATTGCAATCATATCAAGACCTACTGAGCATACACAGGTCATAGCCTCAAGCTTTTCAAGAGTGATTGCGCCAGCCTCAACAGAATTAATCATGCCCTGGTCCTCTGAAACAGGAATGAATGCACCTGAAAGACCGCCGACATAAGAGCTTGCCATTACGCCACCCTTTTTAACCTGGTCATTAAGCATTGCAAGGGCCGCTGTTGTTCCCGGAGCGCCTGCATATTCAAGACCGATTTCACAAAGAATATCAGCAACTGAATCTCCGATTGCAGGTGTTGGAGCAAGGGATAAATCGATAATACCAAATGGAATACCAAGGCGCTTTGACGCCTCCTGAGCTACAAGCTGGCCTACTCGAGTTACCTTGAAGGCTGTCTTTTTGATGGTCTCACAAAGAACCTCGAAGCTCTCGCCACGAACCTGTTCCAAAGCCTTCTTAACAACACCAGGTCCAGATACACCTACATTGATGATTGCATCTGCCTCGGTAACACCGTGGAAGGCGCCAGCCATAAATGGGTTGTCATCTGGAGCGTTGCAGAATACTACAAGCTTCATGCAATCTACAGAATCTCTATCCTTAGAGCGATCAGCCACCTGAAGAAGAATATCTCCCATAAGGCGAACTGCATCCATATTAATACCTGTTTTTGTGGAAGCTAAATTAACGGAACTACATACTCTTGATGTTTCACATAGAGCCTGTGGAATAGAACGGATAAGCATCTCGTCTGCTGTTGTCATACCCTTTGAAACCAGGGCTGAATATCCACCAATAAGATTTGCGCCGACTGCCTCAGCAGCCTTATCTAATGTATGAGCAATGCCAACAAAATCTGCTGGAGTCTTGCAGGCTGCTCCACCAACTAATGCAATAGGAGTAACAGAGATTCGTCTGTTAACAATTGGAATACCGTAGTCTCTTTCGATTTCCTTTGCGACCTTATCCAAATCCTTTGCCACTGTGGTAATACGATTATATATCTTTTCATTTAAGAGCTTTAAATCAGAATCTATACACTCTAGTAAGCTAATGCCGATGGTGATTGTGCGGACATCAAGTGTCTGCTCCTCTACCATTTTATTTGTTTCGATGACTTCACGTAAATTTACCATATATCCTCCTTTATACGGGAAAGCAGCACCCATGCAAATTGCCTTCGGCAATGGGTGCGCTGTGATAAACAGGTTCTCCCCCTTCGGGGTCCCCCCTATTTATATTCTGTGCATCTTCTCGAAAATCTCTTCCTTCTGAGCCTTTACCTGAACTCCGATTTCATCCCCGAGCTTTTCAAGGTCTGTCTGAAGGTCACCAAAGCTTTTAGAAGCTGCATTAATATCAACTATCATCATCATGTTAAAATAACTCTGCACAATAGTCTGTGTAATATCTAAAACATTTACACCGTTTTCTGCCAAATATGTACAGATACGGGCAATAATGCCTACTGTGTCTTTACCTACAAC
>JAGBJE010000059.1 GCA_017934625.1 Pseudobutyrivibrio sp.
TCAAACGGATGATGCAAATCGCTTGAAATAATTGCGCCACTACCACTGAATCTGTTGAAAGCCATAATGCTAACGCATGTACCAAAACTTAGCACTGAATCTAAGTTCTCAGCTTCATTCCAGGCATTTCTGATTCTCACAATGGCTTCACACACAAATATGACTATGATTGCAAAAATCAACAGCTTCACTCTGTTTGGTATGCGAATGCTCGTTATGTCTCCAGCATATGCATAGTCAGATGCTAAATAAACTAATAAGCTTAGCGGGATAAAAAGCTGTGCACACAGAATGCCCCGCAAGATTCCCTTGTTTTCATTAAACAACAGCACCACCAGTGACATCACCAGCGCTGCAATTGCCACATAAGATAGCTTTATAGGAATATCCATCCCAGCAAATACTAACGCTCTATAAACGCCAACAATAGCATAGATGGCTACAAAGAAAAAAGCCATCACACCTACAGCAATCGGCTTACCTTTTATACGCGCCACCACTGCCAGCGCCAATGCTGCTGCAACCACCCAGCTAACACTTTTATAAATCGCCAGATTAGTAACAAGAGATGTTCCAAGCCCTGCTATTATGAAATCTATCCCATTAATCTCAGCTGGCTCATCCTTCACACAGCCCCACTTGCCTAGCAAGAATATAAGTCCATAAATCAGCGCACCAACTATGGCGAAGATATAAAACAAGCTACGCTCTGCACTTTTATTACTGCCATCCATGGCCGTAAATTCTATTACTACATCTGTAAACTTTTGATTAGTATTGCCCGTAAGCGCTGAGTAAGCCAGCATGGCAGTTGTCCCCAGCACAAGCATAGTTATAAATAATATTAATCGTTTATTCTTTTGCATGATTTTTCCTATCAATGTGATTTATCCTCTTCTATGCCTTTTTGCAGCCATTTCCCTTCTATATTCAGCTTACTGAAACAACCTCAACATTCTTTCCAGAAAATGCTATTCCAATTTTTACTATCTTATCTATTTTCAAGTCTTTCATCTCACAAGCATAATCTCTATCATTGATTTGTTCAAGCGCCTCTTCGGCAAGTTTTACCAAATCTGCTTTAACCAGATTTTTCTCCCATTTAAATTCCATTATTATTCCTGGATGCCCGCTTTGTCTCGGAAATAACCCTAAATCAAATCTACCCACACCAGATTCTCTATTAGATTTAATGCGGTACTGATTATCCATGAGGGCTACTAATCCCAAAGTAAGTCCATGATAAAAACCTTCTGCTCCAGCATCATAAAAACTCATGGAATTGTGCATATATTCCATAAGTGCATTTTGAAGCAAATCATGATTATTAGAATATAAGCTTTCAGCGATTTTATCCGCAGTACTTTGTCTTATTGCACCAGTTTGAACCATACGGGATATAATTTCTATCTTATACACTGCAGCTATCTCTTTATTAGGAATTTCTATTTCACACAAATATGTACCATCTAATTGCAGTGCTCTTTTAGTTGTTTTCAAATAACCTGCCATCATCAATAAGCTATATATATTAGCTGGTTCATCAATCAATGAGCGATACACTACATTCTGATCTATTTTAGCTACAACTTTTTCTTCCTTTAAAAGACTATTCAATCTATCATTTATATCATCTGTTGCCACCGAAAGAACTTCTTCCAATATTTCGTTTTTCCCGGCAGAGGCCCAATAGGCTTGTGGTATACCTTTCTTCGAAACATAATTTATAACAGACCATGGATTATAAATCTCAGTACTTCCAAATACATATCCATCATACCATTCTTCAACCTCTTTAACTCTGTCAAGAAGCTTGAAATCACGAAGTATCCTTTTCACTTCATCTGATGTGAAACCAAAATATTCACTGTATTCATCATCCATTATAGTATTAACTGTAATATTATTTAAGCCACTAAATATACTTTCTTGGGCCACGCGAAGTATTCCCGTTAAAAATCCATATGAAAGATGCTTATTGTCCTTAAATGCTCCTGAGAAGAAAGTCCTCATAAAATCGATGATTTCATCATAAAAATCTTTAGAATGTCCTTCCTGAATAGGTGTATCATACTCATCAATAATAATTATTGGCGCTATTCCATAATGTTTATCTAACATCCTAGAAAGATTTTCTAAAGCTGATGATAATTCAACCTTACTAGCTACTTTTTGAACTATTCTTTGATAATAGTCTTTTTCATATTCCTCTAAGGAATCACTTTCGAACAGCTCGTTATGTCTACCAAATTCAACCTGCATCAACTCTGCTATTTTATCTAAAGTCTCCTTGATTGAATCAAATTTTACATCCTTGAAGGAAAGAAAAATTACAGGATATTTTCCTTGATAGCTCATATACTTAGAACCACATTTAGCTATTTCTTTATCCTGGAAATATATGCCCGTGTCTGCATCTGATTTTTCAAAAAAGACGCGCAACATATCCATGTTAAGAGTTTTACCAAATCTTCTAGGTCTAGTGAAAAGAGTGACCAATGATTTTCTATCTAAAAAATCCTTAATAAGCAAGGTCTTATCAATGTAATAATACTCTGCCTGCGCCCTAACATAATCAGATATACCTATAGGCATAATTCGATTTGTGTCTTTTATATATTCTCCGTTTTTAACCCTTTGGTCATTCGGTCTCATAGCATCATCAGGAATAGACCAACTATTATTAATTTTTTTTGCACCAGGTATTTTCCCCTCTAGGCACATTTTTCTGACTGCTCTATCTGTTATTCCCCAAAGTTCTGCAGCTTGATTTATCGTCATATAAGCAAACTCCCTTAATAACCACAATATCTATTCTAAATATAGCAAAGTTCCGGAATAATATCAACTTTGCATGATATTGTTCCGGAACCTTATACGCAAGTCTACCCTATCAACACCTTTTTCCCTTCAATATGTGATTCCATTATCGTTTAACAATTTCAAATAATAGGCATTTCTTTCTTGTTCTGTTTTCAATTCCGCTTTTAAAACATTTATGTCAAGTACTGATTCATCCATATAAACCTGAGTCCAATTATCAAGATACACATCATATGTATCATTATGCTGTGACAAACAATTAGAAGCATCAAGTTTGTATCCAGTTAAATATAGCAAAATCACACCTACACTAAATGCTAATACAACCTTATTAGCACAATTAAATACATTAGTAATATTTTTCAATATTAACCCATAGCCTCTAATTGCACATGGAAATAATAAAATAAAGTAAGTTATCGAATATTGAGATTTTGCCTCCCAAAAAAGATTAAAAGTAAATCCACCCACAAAACTCAATAGATAAAACGATTTATTTACGAATTTATTCTTAGGCTCAAAAACAACCCATAATAGTGTTCCCGTAAATATAAGGATTATAAATATGTTAAATATCCTAGCAGCAACGGTGTAACCCTTCGCACTCATAAAAACATTTAACCAGTTTGGAAAATTAACCCTATGATTTCTAACCTGATTTACCCAGTACCCCTGATATGTAGGTTCAATCCACATTGATGCAATCTTTTTTGAGAAAAACTCATATGCGTGGTGTTTATCACTAAATAAATAGTTTAATCTATTAAATGTCTCCTCTTTAGCTATCTTTTCTGCCAATTCTGCATCACGATTATTATCATAATATACATTTAAGCAATATCCATTATACCATCCTGCTGTCGCACCATCCTCTTGAAGGCTCATTGCTATAAATGACCAAATTCCATCATCCCTAATTTCATATCCTGTTGATTTGCTAAGAATGTTTTTAGGAACTATGCCAAACAATGTTACAGATATACAACAAGCCAGCACTATAGTCGCTATCTTATATAGTTTTTCTTTATTACTTATTCCCCGAATAATTGCATATATGCATATAGCTACTAGGAATATCATTCCACTTCCTTTTATTACAAAGGACAATCCAATCTCAATCGCACATTTTATAATATATATATTCTTATGTGTGTCAAAGTAATCTATCACAGTCTCATATGCAAGTAATGCAAATGTTACGCTCCAAATATTTCCATATACAAATGAAGCATACATAATCATTGGATAAAAAGCTATACCACACCCCAATGTGATTATCTGTGATATTCTAGAGCCACCAACTTTAGCCCATGTATCAACAATCGCTTTATAGATTAAGACAATTCCTGGAATATTTAGTAGTTGCATAAATACAACATTATAGTCACCGACTATGATTGCCAATAATCTTTCTACAGTTGTTATTCCTATATTATGCGGCCATTTGTCTAAGTATCCTCCTGCTTCAACCATATCAGTTGCATGTTTCCCATACTTATACGCACTTGACAAAACGTCCAATTGATCAGAGCCTGGAACATATTGAGTAATTATAACCCACAATAATCCAATTACGAATATTATTCGTAGCATTATTGTCTTTGTCTTCTCGTAATACGTATCATCATTAAGCTTATGAATGTATTTAGATATTATAGACTTTTTGCTCATTAAATATAGTATTCCAACAAATGCAATTACAAACAAAATATTTAGTGGAGCATTGTCCTTACAAAAAAAGGTAACCTCGTTTGTATCGCTGGACATATAGCAAATAAAAAAAACACTCATTGCCCATAAAATTGCCACTTCTGCCACTCCGAAAAGTAGCAACATAAATCTATAAAAGCCGATTATGCTTTCACTAAAAATGTCGCATATTGTTTTTTTCATCAATATTTCCTTCCTAGTATATTCAGGATATTAACTCTAAAACATATTAAGCTTTATGTTTCAAAACTAATATTTTATCAAATACATTTATTCTTAAACTAATCAAAAGCATTAGACAAATAACTGCCATTAATGATACTATCTCAGCCCCCCTCCAATGAATTGGTTCCTCAAAATCAACTATAACCAGTCCTTTATATGCATCTTTAAAAGTAATCTTTAATCTATTGTTACTGCCAGCTTGAACAGGTAATCTTTCCCCCATACTGTCTCTAGCAACAAAATAAGGATATGCAAATCTTGGAACTTCTATATAGCCGTTTTCTTTTGCATCAACATCCAACTTCATTTTTAGACCGTTCTCTTCCAACAATTCAGCCTCTACATCTTGTCCATTAAGAACATAATCAAGCGCTTCCATAGATACATCAGAATTATCCATCAAATATTCGCTTCCCAAATACATTCCAAAATTTTCGCCCCTAGTACACACAAATAAATCTGGAGTATCATAAGCGCGATATATTGAACGTACAAAAGATTCATCTTGGTAAAAGCTCACGAATACAAATGTTGCAATAATACTAATCGCTGCAACATATGTATATAAGCTCTTAGCAAATAATTCTAATTCGCTCACGCGTTCTAAAGTTAATCCCAATAATAATGCTAGAAATGCTACTGCTATACCAATATATCTATAAGGGAACTGAACGCTAACTAAGAATTGTCCTAATTTAGGTATTTCATATAATCTATTCCATGGAAACAAATTGCTTGCAACAAAAAGACTTATAAGAGCCCCTAAAGTTACGGTTTTTATTTCTTTATTAGCTTCTTTCCTAACAATTAAGTATACTGCAATTGCAAGTCCAAACATTAAAACCGCTCCTGGTGTATGTAATCCACGTGCTCCTGGATAATCCCCACCAGTAATTGATTTAAAAAATGCAAAATAATCGCTAATATATGCCCCCATGCTCTGAATATATGTTGACTGAAATCCATCATCTAGATTAGTATCCACATTTATATAATATTCTAAAAAAGGTACTATAAATGCTAAACTTAACAATCCACATAAGAATATTGATTTTATATAAACAATTATTACAGGCAATCTTAATGTCTTTTTTATCAATGCCAGTGAAAGCACTACTAAAGTTACAACCACCATCTCAGTTGATAATACGTGCGTATAAATAAGACCTGACATTCCTGTTGCTAAAAGAATATAGGAATCTTTAAACTCATTACTATCTTTTTCTTTAGTATAAATGTTCCATATAGCAAGTATTATCAATGGATAAAAGCAACCTGCTGAATATTCCCCCACCGCTGCTCTAGCGTAAATACAAAGCATCCTGTATGTTGCTGTAGTAAATACTAATGAAAATACCAACGATGTTATCTGTTTTTTAAAAATATGTTTTCCACATAAGTACGCCGATATAGCAGTTAGCAAGTTCATCGTAACAATATACATTTTGTAACTCGTAATAATAGAAAAACCAATAATTCTAAAAATAGCTACAATGTATAAAAGCATATCACCATAATATATACCTACTGGATAACCATAATTATCATTAAAAACAGAATACATTTTTACAGGGAAAATACCATTTTTTATACCCTCTGAAATTGCTTCAATTCGTGCGAAATGAAATCTCATATCATTACCTGTCATCATTCCATTCGGGAATAGAGGAAGAGATGCTAAAAATGCAATTCCAACAACTGCCAATATGGTATAGCGATTACTTTTTATTTTTTCACTAAACAATACTAAATTGATACAAATTGACAATAAAATAAATAAAAATATATAAGTTCTTATATCATGAGTATTCTTTACAATAGTTACACCATTCAATTCAAAATTACCACCATAGTATTCTTTTAACCTAAATTGAAATCCTGTAACATCAGCCAATACTCTAAAATCATATTTTACCGTATTTTTATTATTACTTAATAAAAAATAATCCGCTGTTTCTAACAGGCCACTTGCAGCCTCTACTACACCTTTCTGTATACGTGTAGTACTATAGTCTAATACCAAAGTATATGTGCCACGCTGAAGACTTATTCCTGGGCCATATATGACATACCCGTCACTAACCAATGCATTTGCATCTTCACTGTTCAGACTCCATTTTGTGCCATCATATTTAACCTCTTCATGTCCTGAAGCCATAGCTCCTAAGTCTACTGAAATAACATCCGCATTTTTCATACGACTTATCATAATAAAAACTAATATCCCCAATACAATTAATTCAATAGTAATAAGTACTATCCAATTATTTATTTTCTTTAGCCTTTTATTCATAATCAATTTATACAATCGTTCAAAAATAATTGTATATTTCCTTTCATTAAAAATTTATATATAGAATTATATATTGAGAACTACTTTTTACCCAAACTAATCTTATATCAATTTTTTATAGTACACTATAAAACTTGTACAGCATCTACTATAATAACTAGCACTATTATGCGAAAATCTAACATTCTAGAAAATATATAACTCCACCTCAATAAATCTATGATTTTATTTAAAAATTAATTATCTTTAATCAGCATGTATTACCTTTAACCCTTGAATAGTAGTTTGATCAATAACATGACTAGTATTCAAATCATACACTGTAATATTCAAGCCAACTGTACTCATAGAATACTGACCACCATCTATTTCTATTGAACTATACGCATCCCAAGCAATTCCTCCACTTTGCATATAATAATTAGATTTTTGGTTTCTAAAACTCCCTCTTATATCTATAGGATTATACGATGTTCTTTCTTCTACCACATTTCCTTCTATAATTACCGCTGCATATCTATTTTCGGGATGAGCTAAATACTTACATTCTAAGCCTAAATGATATAATCCATATAATACGTATTCTTGATTAAATGTTGCAGTTGCATCACCATGTGTTACCATGAAAACAGCATAATTCTTCTTATTAATAGCACCTAAATATTCAATCGTATCTGTAATTCTACTCAATGCCAAATTATTTTTTATGTTCTCATAATATACATTAGCATTTTCATATTGTTCATCGCGCACTGCTTGTAAACCATATTTTTCATTTAACATTTTCCCAATAAACTGACTGAGTTTAACCGCTCCCCAGTAATTTGCATGATTCACAATATTTTCCTCAGGTAATTTTGCACCAATAAGGTTATAATATTCAGTACTACATAAATTATAATATTCGATTCCATTTTCCTGAGCATATTTTACATGAGCATTATTTATAGAATCATTCATTTCATTACCTGGTAGTTCTACTAATACTAATGAAATATTGTTCATGTTACAGAGTTCTACTATTAAATCTAAGTATTTCTGCATAATCGGATTAAAATCTGTGCATACCTCTGCATCACAATTTTCATACGTTTCATATGATTCAGCCCCATTTATTCCTAGCGGAGAAAATCCCATCAAGTTATAATTGTTAATCATTTCTCTGCTAAAATCACACTCTTCTATTTTATCTGACCATCTAGAATGAAATCTTATATTCGTCAAATAATAGCTCAGTTCAGATTGCTCTTTATCTAAATTACACAAACTATGTACTGCTTCACATTTCACAGGCGACCATTTCATCGGGTCCAGACATTTTCTTGTTAGCCCCTCAGTTGTATTAATTGCGCTATCTGGATGTAAATCCCACATAAACTTCATATCTAAAACAACAACCTTTGGTGACTGAAATCTCAGCGCTTCTTTAAGCCAGTAATAACTTAAAAAAATACTTTGTTGTTCGCTCCCCAAATTGTAACTTCTTATCCCGTAATTATTATAAATTTCCTGAGGTATAAATGCATTAACAACTACACTTGAACCCAAAAACAAAACATCAATGCTATTCTCTTCCATTCGATAGAACTGCGAATATGATGACGTTGTTGGCCAATCACTATTATTGATAATGTATTTAGGTAAAAGTAATTGATTAATGACAAGCAGTGAACTAATAAGTATAGACAAAAAAAAAGCTGAATTTATTATATTTCTTAATGATTTCATAACACTTAAAAGCCCCCATATATAAATTCATTGGAATTAAACCCGTATCCATACGTGCCCATAATCCATATTCCCCAAATAGCCATTAGATAAATACCCCATCGTACAATAACATTTTGTTTTAAAATCCAATTTCTAATAATAATCCCATTTTCTTGTAATCTGCTAATATATATTAAAACACCTATTGAAACAAATAAAACTGCCCATTCTTTCCAATTCAATCCTAATTTTAACAGTGAATCATCAAATAATACCCAAGGATTAAATACAAATAACATACTTTTTATCATGGATATAGACATACGAAGACTTTCTGCTCTAAATATTATCCAAGCAAACATTACTACAAAAAAAGTTTTTATTCTATTAACTACTTTTTCTATATTATTATTTTGAGTTTTAATTATTTTAATTTTAAGAATCTTCGCAATATCTTCTATTATCTGAATCGAAGCGTGAACCATTCCCCACACTAAATATTTCCAGCGTCCGCCATGCCATAATCCACTTATTAAAAATGTTATAATTAAATTAAACCATTTCTTAATATTCCCATGTTTACTGCCACCTAAAGGAATATAAACATAATCTCTTAGCCACAAACTCAATGAAATATGCCATCTTCTCCAAAAATCTTTAATTGAAGTAGCTAGATATGGATGAACAAAGTTGTTTGCTAAATGAATTCCAAACATTTCAGAAACACCTTGTGATATAGTTGTACATGATAGAAAATCTGTATATAATTGAATACTATATAAAAAAGCTGCAACCCATATATATGTTCCTTGATAGACAGGATAATTATCAAATATAGTATTTACTATTATCCCAGACTTATCTGCAATCATCATTTTTAAAAAAAATCCCCATATTATGAGCTGAATTCCACGTATAATATTGTTAAAGCTATAATCATTTCCTTCAAATAATTCATTGCTTATTTCTTTGTATCTAGGTATTGGGCCCTGTATAATTTGAGGAAAAAAAGTTGCAAACAACATAAATTTCAATATATTTTTTTGCGCATCTATTTTATCTCTATATATATCTACAATATATGCAATCATTTGTAGTGTATAAAAAGATACTCCAACCGGAGTAATCCAAAACACTTTATCATTATGTATTATCGAACCTGTAATAAATTCTCCCACTTTCGTAATAAAAAGTGGCATTCCAGCGAATAATATACCTGCCCACAATATTACTATTCTTACTTTTTTATCTGATAAGATTTTTGTTTTTTGTAATAATAGACCTGTTATATACGTGATTATAATTGACATTAAAAATATAGCAGCTTGTTTTAAGCTTGTAATAATATGTATATAAAAAAAAGCGCTCCCTAGTAACAATACCGTCCATCTGTATTTCTTATTAATTATGTAATACGCAATTAATATAACTAAGAGCATTACAAAAAAAGCAAATGATGTATAATTCATAGATATCCATTCCATGATACGACACAATCTATTGTATTGGTCTTGCCATTCTTTCTAAATTTTTATATATTATATAGCCCCTTAACACTACTATTATATTAGTATCTAATTTATTAGTTTTACATGCAAATACGCTCATCTTCTATGTGCCTACGAAGAAATAGAAATAAACTCTTTATTATAAGATGTGTAAAAAACTATGAAATCTTATTTCAAAACACTATGTAACTTTTCAACACTATTTTTATGAATAAATGAATTGTGAGATAAAAATGTTATATTCTATCTCACAATCTCAATCAAATAATAATATTAAAACATTACTTTCATAAAAATGTACTTAATTTTACCATAGCATTTATTAATAATATTTAAGAAACTATTTATTATCAAAGTATGTTTTTATTATTTCAATCACTTTATTCCTATCACTTTCAGTAAGTCCGTAATAAAGTGGTAATCTAACTAATCTTTCACTTTCCCTTGTGGTATAAATATCTTCCCCACTAAAACGTCCATATTTTTTACCCGCCGGAGATGAATGTAGAGGTATGTAATGAAACACCATCTCAACACCATTCTTTTTTGCGTATCTAATAAGATTTGTACGCTCTTCTAAGTCCTTACACTTGAGATAGAACATGTGGGCATTGTGTGAGCATCCTTCTGGAATAGTAGGAAGTTCAACCTTACCAGCTTCCTTTAAGCCCTCGAATGCCTTGTAGTAGCAATTCCATGTGTTCATTCTATCATCAAAAATCTTATCAGCCTGCTCTAACTGTGCGTAAAGATAAGCTGCATTTAATTCTGATGGCAAGTATGAACTACCTGCATTTACCCAAGTATATTTATCGATCTGTCCTCTGAAGAACTTTGCTCTGTTAGTTCCCTTTTCACGTATGATTTCTGCTTCTTCTGCTAAATCCTGATTCTTGATAAGGATGGCGCCACCCTCACCCATAGAATAATTCTTGGTCTCGTGAAAGCTGTAGCAACCAAAATCACCAATAGTCCCAAGTGCCTTGCCCTTGTAATAGCTCATTACGCCCTGTGCGGCATCTTCTACTACCCAAAGGTTATGACGACGAGCGATATCCATGATAGTATCCATCTCGCAAGCTACACCTGCATAATGAACAGGAACGATAGCCTTAGTCTTTTCTGTAATAGCTGCTTCAATCTTTGTCTCATCGATATTCATAGTATCTGGACGGATATCTACGAATACAACAGTTGCTCCACGAAGTACAAAAGCATCAGCTGTAGAAACAAATGTGAATGAAGGCATAATAACCTCATCACCAGGCTTTATCTCACAAAGCAATGCAGCCATCTCTGTAGCGTGTGTACATGATGTTGTAAGAAGTACCTTTGGAGATTCTGTCTTATCCTCTAACCATGCATTACACTTTTTTGTATATTCGCCATCACCACAAATCTTGCGTTTTGAAATAGCATCTTTTATATAATCTTCCTCAGTCCCAATGACTGGAGGTACATTAAATGGAATCATTTTATCTCTCCTCATAATTGACAAATAGTATTTGTTTTTATAACTAATTCATTGTAACCTCTTTTTTTTTGAAAATCAAGAAAGCCTATTTTTTCAAACCACTGTCTATTGCAAATATTTTTTCACTTCTCCAGTGGTGTCACTCATCATAAAATAACCATATCTAGTGGAACTATCTGTTATCTCCCCTTCTAAATCATCCATAATCTCGTAATCAATTACTTTATCTGGCATTTCAAGTAATGCCCTATCTAATATGTTTTTATCATCTTTGCTCATTATATAACGTATAATTGCATAAGCGTCTTTTGTCTTTACTAATTCTGGTTCCTTGCCCATGGCTACATCAATGACAGCTTTCACAAAATCCACTCCCGTGGAAAGTTGTACAAGACCACTCCCTATACAATCACCACCCATTCTAGCCCCAATTTCTATAATTTTTATATTTCCATTTTGATCTATTTTCAGTTCAGAATGAGATGCACTATTTGTAACTCCCAAACTATCTAAAGCATGATACACAACAGCTTCAACTTTCTTTTTTAACTCATATGATAATTCTGCAGGCTGGCTATGTGCAATCTCAATAAAATGAGGTGCTCCAGTAGTATATTTTCTAGTTATTGCCAGAATAGTATGCTTACCATTGAATGAAATTCCTTCTATACTATATTCCGTACCTTGGGCGTATTCTTCAATCAAAGCAGCCTTCTCAAAGCCAACTTCCATGGCCGCTTTAACAGCATCATCTAATCCTTCTACAGACTTTACTTGCGTAATTCCTCTGCTGCCAGATCTATCCAAGGGCTTTACTATAACCGGATAATCAAAATTTATCGATTGATAATCATCTTTAGAATACACTTTTATACATCTAGGAGACGGATCACCATTTTCTTGAAATGTTTGTCGCATCGCCCATTTATTAGTAGACTTTTCAGTTGTCTCCATACTATTTCCAGCCAATCCCATATGGCAAGCTACATAATTTACAGCAACAGTGGCTAAATCAGATGCAATAGTACATATTCCATCTATCTTTATTTCTTGACATTTTTCTAATATCTGTTCCTTTTCTACAATGCTAATGGGGTAGAAATAATCTGCAAGTTTTTCTCCAACATCACCAGCTGCCCATGCAAATACATGAGTTTCATATCCTAATTCTTTAGCTTTATTTATTAATGGAACCTGCAAATAAGAGGCCCCTATTATTGCTATTTTTTTCAATTCTAATTACCCTTCATTCTTATCATCATTAACTATCTGTCTAATGACATATTTAGGTCTATTTTTGGTCTGAACAAAAATATTTCCTACATATAATCCTACCATTCCTATAGTAAGAATAACAAGGCCACCTATAAGAAAATTTGACGCAACTATACTAGTCCATCCTGGATCTACATCTATCAAAAAGTATTGTACTACTATAACTATAATTGCTATGAAAGAAAACAATGTTATTCCAAAGCCAAGTCCAACAACAAGCTTTAGCATTTTGTCAGATTGCGATGTTAGTAATTCCAAAGCCATATTGACCTTTTTTTTGAATGTATATGAGCTTTCACCTTCATATCTAGCATTGTGTTCAACATCAAGTGCCGTAGTATGGAACCCTAGCCATTTTATATACATCACGTAATCTCTATACTGTTCATTCATATCACAATATGCATCAATCACTTTCCTGTTTACAACAGAGAAATTACACAAAGCCCCATCATAATTTCCATCGGTAGCGAAATTATATATTTTATAAAATAGATTTGACCAGAATATCTTTATTTTAGAATCTTGTCTTTGTGCACGCCTAGCAAATACAACATCATAACCTTCAAGTGCCTTGGCATATAATCTAGGTATTTCCTCGGGACGATCTTGTAAATCACAATCCATTACTATTACCCACTCTCCAGTGCAATGATCAAGTCCAGCCAGCATTGCATTCATTTGTCCAAAGTTACGTGACAATTCAATTCCCTTTACATGGTAATCCTTAGCACATAATTCTTCTATTACTTCCCATGAATTTTCTGGACAATTATCATTGACAAGAACAATTTCGTACTCTTTTGTCATCCCCGATAATGTTTCCGTAAGTCTTCTATATAATTCTGGCAAAGCTGCCCTACATCCATACACTGGTATTACCACAGACAATAACATATTATATCCTCACTTAATCTATATATTTCTCACCCATTTTTACAATTACCCTGCCATCTACAATAGCAATTCCGCCTTCATTAGGATAAACAGGCATATTCTTTATTTCAGTCTCTTTAGCGTATTCATTCTCTTCATCAATGATAATCTTATCATTTCCAACACCCAGATGATCTCTCATAAACTGAATATTCACCCCATAATTAATCATCTCTTCTAGAGAATTATAATACTTCTCAAGCTGGATTCCATCCATCTGCTCCTTGTTGGCAAGCTCATTGATTGTGGCATCCTCCACATTGTTAAAGCCTACAAACACGATATCCATATCATCAGAAAATCCCTCTGTGGATTTGATGTTGGCGATAAGCGCTGTCATGTATACTACAGCCTGCTCCTGATAAATGGCAGCCTTGTAATATGCCGCATTATCCAAGTACACATAGCCTACAGTTACTACAGCTGTGCAAAAGATAAGAAGTGCAGCAACACACTGAGCCACCTTATCTGCCATGGTATTCATCAATCCTTCCACATGCTCTATGAGAAGCAGTGGAATAATAAACACAAAAATCTCTGCATAGATCATAAGTGTGCTTACCACATATAAATCGCTTGTTGAAAGCACATATATAATCATCATTGCAACAGGGATTAATATTACTCCTACAACTGATGAAAGCTTCAATGCCATGTTGTTCTTTGATTTAATCAACAGCACAACAATAAGCACTACAGTAAGAAGGAATATTAAAAGTGTCAGCATTCTAAGATATCTAAGGGCGTTAATTCCTTCCATTCTAAATGTAAGGAAATTCTTCATGGCATCTATAAGCTTTCCTGGGAACTTAGAAATATCATAAGGCTCTGTCCAGCCCTTATAATCATCCAGCTGGATATGCTTGATTGTTCTGAAAATTTTCGCAACAACAGCCCACACACCAAGTCCAAGCACCAGACTTACAATTGAAAGAGCTCCCTCCTTAGCATACTGTCCTATTGTAGTTGTTTTGCACTCCAATACATTTACAAACATCATCAAAAGCATAAGTGTAATCACTACACCAAGGAATGCCTGATAAAGGCTAAGGCTAAGTGCTAACCAGATGATGCTAAGCACTAGGTTCTTTACACTGTAATCCTTTGTAAGTGTACGTGCTGCCTGCACTGCAAAAATCAATCCTAAGAAATATGCCCATGTAGTAAACAGGAATGAATTAAGGCTAGTCACCATTGGGAAAACTACCATCATTCCACCAATAATTACGGCCACAAGCCTTGTCTTAACCTGGAACATATCCATGATTAACATAGCCGCAATACCTATGAAAATAAGGGATAACAGTATGTTAAACACAGGCAGTGAAAATGTCTTTGTAGTATAAACCATCAGCCTGTAAAGAATTCCAAGGCCCCATCTGTTTACCTCGTATGAAGCGCCAAGGTCAAACAGGCAGTGACTGTTATCGTGCACTGACAGTCTGTTAAACATAGCAAAACCATGTGCTACGATTCCAAAAACCAATGCCGATATGAAAGCAAAACGCTGTGCATCGGTTAAGCCATCTAAAAATTTTCGTATTCTGCTTTCGATGTTTTCTATAACATTCATTTAATTACCCTCTCTTCTTTTTGATATGATAATTAATCCTATAAAAATCACTAATGATATGATTGTAACAGCAAGGCCCACTCTAAAGCCTGGTGTGATGTAGTTAAGAGCTATGCTGTGCTCACCTGCTGGCACCTTTAAAATCATCATTCCGCCGGATTCAATAATATCGGTCTTCTGGCTATCGATAAGGGCTGTCCAGCCTGTATCATAAGGAATGCTGAAATACACATATGTATCCTTATCATATCCTGTAGCACAATTTACTCCATGGCCATCCTTAGTAAATCCGAGCACTGAGCCATAAGTATGCTCTACCACATAATCATCTATGGATTTTTCAAAATCTATGTCACTGGTGCCAGTATGCTCCAAATCATTCTTTATTTCATCTGTAACATCAGCTTCATCCAAAACCACACTATCAAGTAGTGCGATAGCTCTTTGATTAACATCAAGGCTCTTAAGCTCAGCTGTAGTGATGTAAGAATCCATAGCGAAGCCTATAGGACAGGCACTTTTTTCATACAAATAGGCCTTGCCCAAATCAGTATCATACTCATCTATAAGAATACCATTGCTCTCCTGGAAGGAGATGTAATATTTACCTCCAAGCAGCTCTGCCAAGCCTGGGATGTTATTCTTTGGCATTCCTGCCACGTTATGGTAATAGTCAAACAAATCCTCAAACTCAAATATGCTGTTTGTGTTTGTAGATGTCTGATTAGTGAAGCCTGCCACATGAGCGGTCATGCTAATCAGATTCATAGTGTCGTTTAATCTAAACTGTTCACTAGGAAGCTCTATTTGCTTTGCAATATCAAAACGCTGCTTGTATGCCTGATAGCCCATCCAATCACAGGTCTTGTAAACATACATGGTGTTTAACAGCAACGCAAGAGAGCAAGCACATACCGTAGCAAGAGCCGCCCTATAATTAATCACAGGTCGAAGAGTGATTAACAGCGTAACAATTATTCCAATGAACGCTACAATTACGCCAAGATAAAATCTCTTAGAATCTATAATCCACTGATTATCCTGAACATTGAGTATATTAAGAACATTTATAGCTATTGTAAAGATAGCTATAAGGCTTGCATATACTGCCGCGCCAATCTTTATAGCCTTTCTATCAGGGTCCTCTAGCACCTTAATAGATGCCAGCACTACCATCAGATTAAACATGTACCACCAGCGCATCTGTGCCGCACTATACATATAAAACAAATCGCTTAAAAGCGGTATGAAGCTTGCCACTGCACAAAGCAAGATGATTCTCGATAGCCAGTCTCTCTTCTTTATGATATAAGCAATCACAAGCACTAATCCAAATATAGGCAAGTACATTCCATGGCTGGAGAAGTTCTGCGGACCTATTATGCTGGCAGAGGTCATTGTCTCTGTTGGGAGAATTAGGCTCTTTGCTATATACATATAATCCGTAAGAGTGGTGGTGAGCATTCCAATAATGCCTTTGAATGCACCAGCTCTAGGATTACCCATTACAAAGATGATGCTTGGTATAAACACAAAGGATGCCATCCCAACACCAAGGATTCCGCAAAGAATGCAAGTAACTACATCCTTAAACAGGGCTTTAATATCCTTGCTTGCAAATCTAAACAAATAATAGATTATTAAGAAAACAACCTCTCCAATAAAGAAGAAATAATTTACAAAGCAATTCAAAAATATCGTAAATACGAAGAGCTTATAATCCTTCTTTTCCTTCAGCCTTTCCAGCCCAATCAATAATAATGGGAAACACACTATTGCATCATGAAAATGATAAAACAGCATGTTTATAAGCGAAAAACCTGAAAAAGCATATAATACAGAGCCAAGTACCGCCCACCTGCTATCCTTCACAAACCTGCGCAGATACAGGCAAGATGTAACTCCCGCAAATGCAAACTTAAGCATAAAAAGCCATGCCACAATATAAGGAAACGCATTAGCCGGAAATAGCATAGATAGCCAGAAAAATGGGCTTCCAAATTCGTAAAAGGAATATGCATCTATTGTGGATGTTCCTAAATCCACATCCCAACTAAAGCCGCTAATGCCTCCATCTAATAAGGCATTGTGAAGACCGATTGTAAAAGGTATCTGCTGATCGTTAAAATCATTTGTTAACACAAAAAATCCCTTGCCTTTAATTATGAAAGGCAGGAAGCAAATACACGCAATTAAAAAACATATAATGAAGGATTTTACAAAATCCTTCTGTAAAAATCCTTTCATCTTAAGCTTCATCATCAACCTCTATACTTCTTTTTGCAATATTACTATAGGCAAATTCTTTCATGCCTTTTTCCTTTGCAATAGCTGTCATTCTATCGTATTCTTGCCTGTTGCCAAGCACAGATTGGATGGCCTCTACCAGCTCCTCTTCTGTGTCTTTGTAAAGGAATTTGACGTTTCCACCCAAATCCACATGTGTAGTGCCATCCCAATATTTGCAAATCATAGGCTTACCAATGCCCACAACCTGCTCCCAAAACACAGAATGTCTTCCAGGGAATACCACCAAATCAGCGGCGCCATAGTAGTTAAGAGTTTTAGCTGAATCTATCCAACCAATATACTGGCATTTATCACTAAGCTGAGCCTCTAGGGCATCCTTCAATTCATCCACTACAGAACCAAATACAATCAGCTTAATCTTAGGATTATCTAAGCTATTGATGGCCTTCATCAATGTGATTGTCTGTGTCTTAGCCAAATCTATCTTGCCACCAGTCATCACAAGGATGTCGTCATCAGCTATATTGTACTGGTTTCTGATAGCCTTTATTCCATCCGCATCCAGCGCCTCTGCAACATCTTCATCATCAACACCCATTACAAGAAGCTCTATTTTATCCTGCGGCAGACCATATATATCTCTAAGGAAATCTGCACGCCCTGGCGTCACGCCATAGAACTTCCTGGTGTAGCCTACAAGCTTATTGGCATAATGCTTCCATACTATTTTGTGCAAGATATTCTTTGATACAAAGTTAGTAGCTGAATTTGAAAAATCCGCGTGATTATCTGCATAAAGCACCGTGTTTGGATGCTTTTTCATATACTTCACAAGTTCCGTAGTATCCTGATATGAAACACTGTGGGAAAAGATGATATCAGGTTTTTCATTTTCTAAAGCTTCATAAAAGCCTACAAATCTTTTCAGCTTTTTACCCCAGTCTTCCTTACCCTTCATTCTAAGACGGATAACCTTTACTCCATCTGGATTAGTATATTCATCCCTACTATCCCAAACCACATTTCCCTTGTCATCATTCACAAAATGAGATGTTATACAAGTAACATCATATCCCATTCTTTTATGATACTTAGAAAGCATCTGGTCCTGATAAGACCAGCCATCTGTATAAAGGCTATTAAGACTGATATGAACTATTTTTTTATTAGTTTTCATTTAAAGATAACTCTCCAGTAGTTTTGTCTACACTGTATACATATAATGGCAGAATATCATCCTCACCAAATATCTCACTATAATTATTTTTAAGATTATCTGACACTGAATATATTGCCACATAATCATAATTTTCCATTAATTCATTCTTAAGCTCATCCACAGATAGGCCTTCATTAGCTTTTTCTGGGTCGCTAGAAAAATAAATATCACTGTAAGTAATTCTTCTTGGCTTTGAAATCGTCTCAAGAATCGGATCAAATATGGCCTGCTCATCCTCACCTACTAGCAGGATTGACGCGTCCTTTGATGTATTGCTGTTAATCTTTGACGCAAGTATATCAATGGCCTCTCTATACTGCATAGATTCAGCTACCTGAATCTTTTCCATGTACGCTTTGATAATATCTAACTTGCTGTGGCGTACGCTAAGCACAAGTAACACTGTTATTATGATTAACCATCCCTTGTTTGGAATCTCACTAATAGCATCCTGCAACAAAAAGCAAAAATATATCGTTCCTGTCAGAAAGACTATTCCGCAGTATCTATCAAAGGAAGCCAAATTTGTAGCTTCATATTCTGAGAATCTAGAAACGTATAGCGGAAACATTGAAAGTACATAAAAAATCACTGTAACACTAGGTATAACAGCACCTGCATAGGCGCTTGCTTTTGTTACTGTACCCCTTTTGTAAAGCATCACTTGGAATAGGATAAATACCGCAGTTAATAACACCATGATTGCCACATAGTTAAATCCCATTCTCTCATAATATATATATCTATATGTGATAGCTGCTTTGTAATTATCATAAACAGTGGTGTAAAACTCGTTTCCGTTTCCTTTTAATGTATCAATTACACCTGCTACATCAAATGGATCACTAAACTTTTGAGGTGTATGTGAAATCGTAAGCTCCAGCTTCCATAATAGCTTTACTGCAAGAAGTGAAAGCATTGGTGCAACTGTCAAAATCACATTCTTAGCTTCCAGCTTTCTATCCACCGATACTCTATCTATCAAATAATAAAGCGCTACAAATAAAGCAAGTAATATACCCACATCTTTAGACAATGTAAGAACAGCTGTAAGCATTATAATGTAGGTATTGTAAAGCCAATCCTTTTCCTTCTTAAGTGCCACATAAGCAAATCCACTTCCAGCCATAATTCCTAAAAATGGATCAATATATAAAGAAGAATACACATCGGGGAAGAAATACAATGGGGCAACTAACACAATTAGCCATGTGATAACCTTTGAGAACTTCTTAATCAGACTATCGCCCTTTACCTTAAGAAATGGCAGCATCACTATCACTGCAAGAAGCTGATAAGCAAAATATGTCTTCCACTCAGAGAAGTCACCAGTTGTCACCATGTTAATCTTTTCTAATAGATATTGAAACAATGACATTGCTGGCGGATATGACGGAAATACTGCTGTAGAATTTGGTGCTGTTCCAAACCTGTCAATAGAAGACATTATAACAACTGTATCAAGCCAATGAGAGAACTCATCAGTCTTAGTTGCTAATCTTCCCTTATTACAATAGGCAATAATAGCTGAAAGAATTACGAATACTACTGAACCTGGTGTGATCAAATTGAAAATGGATTTTTTTAATGTAGCTATACCACCATTTTTTACAATCCAATAAACCGTATATACATATAGACAAGCTGCCCCCGCTGCAACCAATGTGGCACCAACAGCAAGCCCATTAAACATTCCAAACATAAATAGTATTAATATGATTCCCATACTAGAAATTGGCAGGAGTTCTTCGAACGTCCTGCCTAATCTGAAGCTAGCAAATATTGCAAATGCCGATATTATAAAAATAAATAATATAATCGATAACATGATACTGATTACTCCTTAAAAGCCTTTGTAATATCTTTTCCCTTATAAAACTTTAATGAATAGTCTGGAACAGATACTCTCTCTCCTGAGTATTCCATCCATATATTAATTGACTTGTGTTCATTACAAAGCCAGCCTGTACCAGGGCCAAGCAAGACAAGAAGTTTTCCATTTCTCACATTCCCGTATATTGTGTGATTCTCACCACTTTCATCTTGATATTCAACACAATATCTTAAATTTGTATTGATTTGCTCAGGAATTAGCAATTTTTCCAGCCAATTGTTCGCATAATGTCCCCCTAACACGTGTTCCTTCTCAATGGGCACATTTAAATCTAAATACATATAATCAATCTCATTTCCTGAAATACCATTAGAGAATCTCACATTTATAACTGTATTATCTTCTGCTTTATCAGTGGTATACGATACATCACTTTCATATAATGAACAATCTAATAGGCTATCCATCGAATTACCAAAAGATGCAGAAATATCCCCTTCTTCCACACATTGAAGACGCATGACCGCTTTAGAATTAGCATTTTTTATCTCTTCATCACTTTGTCCATTTACAGGGAAAAATACTTCTTTATTTTCATCCCAAATATAATATCCTCCTGTCATTAACCACTTATATAAATAATAGTGTCCTAAAGGAGTAATTGCTTTACCAACCGTTGCATTATTAGCAACCAGCAGTTCGGCAGTTGTCCTAACCATGTTAAAGTTTTCTATTGTCATTGACTCTAATAATGACACACCTTTTATATTATATATATAATCAAATGCCATGCCATAATCCGCCTGAAGATTACTAGCAAATAATGAAAAATAGTTATCTTCCTTATCTAACGAATTATATATTATCGACTTTTTCTGTATTTCTTCCAAAATATCTTGCCGAACAAAACCTTCCCCTAAACTAGGATAATATTCACTTTCTTGAACGTATACAAAATCCTCTGGCACATTATAAGATGTAAAATATTTATCGTCCAGACTCTCTATTCCAAATTTACCAGCCAAAGAATATATAAAGCAACATGCAAGTATTAAAATATATTTTTCAATATACTCTTCACTATATTCATAGGTTAAGACTATAATGACAAGCGCTGATATTATAATTATGTATAATGCTTTATTAAACATTCCCGCGCCCATTCTCATCAATGAAAAGTAAAAACATATAATTGGCAACAAGAATGCTGACATTGTTACTAAATAATTTCTAGTCTTTAGTTTACTTTTAAAGCTTTCCGAAAAGCAAACCATATTAAAACTACAAAATCCTAACCAAATAACAATGATAGGCACCGTAAATCTTACAAAATATGAAAGTAAAAGTCTTATTGTGTACAGCTTATCATTAGTATTCATATATGCCATAAAGTCTTCCGGAAATTGCTGCCCAAATATTGTAACTCCCTCAACATAAAGCAATCCATCTGACATGTTTAACACCAACTTAGCCATCCCAACCAAAAGTGGTATCGAGATAATAATCACGCATAACTCTAATATTATCAATGCTAGATATATAATCTTTTTTTCCCTAGAGGACTTTCTTAATTCCCCAATTACTTTTGGGAGTTGATAAACTCCAATTGGAATCAGAGATCCTATTATTGCTATTCCGTATGCTGGATAGTATAACCCATAAAATAGCCCCAAAATCACCCAAACAATATACCAAAGTAAAGGTCTATCTAAAAGAGCTTTCGATAATAGTATTAAAATAAAAGGAACTAGAAAAACTACTCTATTGTATGCAAAAATATAAATAAAGGATGACATTACAAGCGTAATTAATGAATTTACATGCATCCTAATAGCAACAGCAACCAATAATGCTATAACAAGGTAAAATAAATCTTCAGTTATCGAATATGCTACATATTTTCCTTCCCCAAAAACTTCAAGAAAGAGCCCCTGTACCAAACTAAATAAACCTGAAACTGGAACATATTCATCAAATAATCTTTGACCATTCTGAAATACTTCTTTAAACCCTATTGTATTTTCTGCTGGGTGATGCATATCAGTAACCATAATGAAACCAGCACCACTAGCCCTATTTACAGCAATTATAACTGCTGCAGTAAATGAACTTATTATATCCTTTGAATTTTTATCTTCGTTCCAATATTTTTTTATTTTAAGGCAATTTGAAACGATAGAAATCAAAATAAATCCAACGATAAAAATACTAAATGCTTTATTAGGCTTAATCTCAAATATCTGCTGCTGATAATCGTATTTATATGTCAGAAAAAGCAATAATGAAAACGGTACAAGGAATTGTGCAAGCAATATTCCTTGTACAATTCTATTATTTTTAATAGTAATAAATACAACAACTAATAAAAAAGCAAGTATCCCGTTTAATGTATTGTTGAAAGATATACCGCTTTTAAAATAAGCATATATTCTATATAGTCCAAATAAACCATAAAATATAATTAGATATAAAACCATTGTTTCTAATACTTTATTAGGACATTTATAATTTGCTAAAATAGCGGTAATAATTAAAAATCCTATTATAGGATTTAGCTTTCCCCAAAACACGTAGTTTCCTATGGAATATATGATAATTGAAGCTACTACAATTTTATCATCGTTCCATTTTTCAACTGCAACCAAACTTTTTTTCTTATATGAATAATATGCCCATATTCCTATAACAACTAATCCCGCTAGGCCTACTACCCAATATAAAGCTAATTCAACAGTCTTATTATAAAGTTCTGTAGCCAACTCACCTACTATTACATCAGTATATTTTTGAGGTGTATCTCCCAGAAAAGCTAGCCACGCTATTTCTATAAAAGCCGCACCGACAATAATCAGTAACAGTATCCATATTAAGGAGTTTGTTTTCTTTTCCATAATAAATTTTTGAACCAGATCGTACTATGCTTCCTTTTCATTGAATATTAATGTTCTTTGAATCACATAATTAAATACATAAAGTATAACCTCAACTGGCACCTTAATTATTACTGGTGCAATCATTGGCAATAATGCTGCCAGTCTTGATACAGCAAAGCCTGATAATGTACCTGATATAACAACCAGAATCAAATATTTAACCAGCTGCTTTACTACATTCCCCTGCCCCTTGAACACCACATTCTTATTAAGAGTGAAGTTAATCAAGCACGAGCAAGCTCTGGCAATATATGTTGCTGCCATAATTGGAGCACCGCATGCCCCTGCTATGATGAACACGATATAATCAATCAGCGCTGAA
>JAGBJE010000060.1 GCA_017934625.1 Pseudobutyrivibrio sp.
CCAGCCGGCTTTGTAGCCAAATGATATGTATATACTACCTTTACGCTATCCTCTGAGGCCTCTACAAGTGGAATCTCGTTAATGCCATCATCCATGCGATTAGTAGCTATATACTTGCTTGCAAGCTTCCACTGACCAGCTCTAAATGGTAACTGATTAGCCAAATCATTTTCTGTCATTGGGCGCCAGAAGTTTGGCATTACAAAGCGTTTAAGAAGCTCTTTGCCATGGTATTTGTAAGAGCTTAGGCCCTTCACACCTACGAACAATACTTCAAAATCATCGCCCTTTACTCCAAGGTTATGGAAGCCTTGAGTTACAGTAAGCTTCTGTGCCTGGCCACGCTCAAATGTAAATCTACCAACTGTGGTCTGGCCAAATGCCACCTCATGACCTGCCTTAGCCCACAAAGTATCTTCTTTCAGATGGAATGAAAGTGTAACGATATATTCGTCATCCTTTGGTAAATCCAACTCTAGGGCATATTCTGTGGTAGTAAGAGGTGGACAATCGATAGTAAGCTCCTCCTCTGCCACCAAATCTCCAAGACGCTCTACCGTAAGAAGAGCTGTGTATTCATTAGTGTCTGTAAAAAGATTTCTATTTTCAATTATGGCCTTATCACCTTCAAAAGTGATTTTGATGTTTTGGTAATCGTGTTTTACCTCCTGCATCTTAGGGCTAGGCTCTCTGTTTTTGCTGTAGCAGATGCCGTCTCCTGAGAAGCTGCCATCGTTTGGCCTATCGTCGAAATCACCGCCGTAGCCTTCAAATTCAATTCCACGATTATCCCTGATGGTGATTGCCTGGTCTATATAATCCCATATAAATCCTCCCTGGAACAATGGCTCCTCATAAGCAAGCTCTGTATATTTGCTCATAGCGCCGCAGCTATTTCCCATAGCGTGCATATACTCGCAGTTGATGTAAGGCTTCTCCTTATGGTCCTTTAGCCACTCCTTGATAGCCTTCACTGGCGCATACATGGTAGATTCCATATCTGACAAATCCACACGTCTATCGTTAAATACTCCCTCATAATGCACTAATCTAGTGCTATCCCATTCGTGGAATTTATCCTGCATCTTGCGAAGATTGCTGCCCCCGTAGCTCTCATTACCAAGGGACCAGATGAGAATGCTTGGATGATTCTTATCCCTCTCAAACATGCTGTGAGCTCTATCTATTACGTTATCTGTAAACTCAGGTCTATCTCCCGGCACTGCGTAGCTATCATCCTTAAGCTTCATTATCTGAATTGGTGTCTGCCAAGTTCCATGTGTTTCAAGGTTCGTCTCATCGATTACATATAATCCAAAAATATCGCACAATCTGTAAAAGTAAGTCTGGTTTGGATAATGGCTTGTACGGATTGCATTGATGTTGTTCTGCTTGATTGTAATAATATCCTTTAGGATGTCCTCCTCTGAAAGCACACGTCCAGTTGATGAAGAAAATTCATGTCTATTAACACCCTTAAACACAATGCGCTTCCCGTTAATGTGCATCATGCCATCCTTCATCTCGAAGCTTCTAAAGCCTACCTTTTCCTTGATTACCTCAGACAATCGTCCTGTCTCTCCGAATACATTTAGCTGCAAATCGAATAGATATGGACTTTCTGCACTCCACAGCTTTGGCTCTCTCACATGCACTTCCATGTGATTCATGCCCTCTTCTACAGCCACCTTGTTAAGGATATCTGCATCATCATCGGATAATGTCATCTGCACCAAGCCACTTCCAATCACATCCATGTCGATTACCAAGGTTGCATCCTTGTAATCATCATCAAGAAGAGTCTGAATGCGCAAATCTCTTATATGAGTCTTTGGAACTGTATACAGATAAACCTCTCTGAAGATTCCCGAGAATCTAAAGAAATCCTGGTCCTCACACCAGCTGCCTGATGTCCACTTGAACACCTGCACTGCCAGCTTGTTCTCTCCATCCTTTATGAAAGGTGTCAGGTCAAACTCGCTAGGTGTAAAAGAATCCTCGCTATAGCCAACATATTCACCGTTGAGCCAAATTGCGAAGCCGCTTTCCACACCCTGGAATGAGATGTACACAGGTCCCTCCTTCATAAAAGAAGGGACTGTGAAATACTTCACATAATTTCCAACAGGATTCTCCTTTGCAGGAATCTCGCCTGGCTCAATTGCCTCGTGTCCATCCCATGGATATTGGGTGTTCACGTACATTATCTTGTCGTAGCCCTCTAGCTGGATATGTGCAGGAACCTTTATATCATCAAAGCTTTTGCAATCTCTGTCTAATCTATAAAAGTCCTTGTCGCAAACCTCATAATTCTTGGCAAATTCAAACTTCCAGGTGCCATTTAAGGAATACTTGAAGCTTGATTTCTCCCCATAGGCATAGGCTTCGCTATCGTAATACTCATGGTCTGAGTGAGCCTTTAATCTATTTTGTTCAAATACTTTTGGGTCCTTTACAATTTCATAATCGAAATTTTTCATGTTATTTTACCGATCCTGTAATTCCTTCTGCAAACTGCTTCTGAAGTATGAAGAATACTATCATTGTAGGAAGTGAGCAGAATAATACGCCTAGCATTGTCATGCCGTAATCTACTGTGTATCCACTTGAAATATTTGCAATGAACATTGGCATTGTCTGAGCACGGTTGTCGCTCATTACTACCTTTGGCCACATGTATGCGTTCCAAGCGTTCATAAATGTTATAACTGCAGCTGCCGCATAGATTGATTTCTGAACAGGTACGTACATCTTGAAGAAGATTTTCCATTCTGAAAGTCCATCTATTCTGGCAGCTTCCATGATGTCAGGTGGGAAATTACGAGAATTCTGTCTGAACATCATAATCATAAATGGTGTTGAAATACCAGGAAGGATGAAAGCCCATACTGTGTTAAGGAGCTTTGCCTTAGAAACAAGTCCATACAAAGGAACCATTGTTGCTACTGCTGGTACCATCATTGCAAGAAGAAGGATTCCAAATAATCTGTCCTTACCCTTGTCGTGGTATAGCTCAAATCCATATCCTGCTATTGAACATACAAAAAGTGTAACGACTGTCTGCACAATTGAATAAAGGAATGAATTTCCCATACTGCTCCAAAGTGTGCCCTGTACTGCATTTTTCAGGTTCGCAAAGTTTACCATCAATTGATTGCCAAATGCTATTGAACCTCTTGCCACGTTAAGTGACGAGTTTGTTGCTGCTGCAATCATCCAATATAGTGGAAATACTGATATGAATGAGCAGATAATCAAAAATATGTATGTAGGAATCAGTCTGCGCTGAATCATTGATCTGTTTTTCTTCTTAGTCACGTGTATCACCTACTTTCAAATTGATAAATGCCAGGATTGCAACCATGATAAATACAATAAATGACATTGCTGATGTGTAACCAAAGTTACCAACACCCTGTCCAAATGCCTGGTTGTAAATGTAGTGTGACATTGTGATTGTCTGGTTTGCAGGGCCACCACTTGTTAAGTTTACTGACTCATCAAAGAGCTGTAATGTACCGTTGATTGACATGATTGCTGTCATTACGATTGTTGGCTTAAGAAGTGGCACTGTAATATACCAGAAGGTCTTCCATCCGTTTGCGCCGTCAATCTTGGCTGCCTCATATACTGAATACTCAATATTCTGAAGACCGGCTAAGTAGAATACCATGTTGTAGCCTGTCCATCTCCAGATAAGAGCGATGATGATGATTGCTCTAGCTGTTGATGCTGTGCCGAGGAAGTTAATGTTTTCACTGATTATGCCTATCTTAAGTAAGATTGAATTGATAAGGCCCTGTGTTGCAAACATTGACTTAAAAATTAATGAATATGATACAAGAGATGTTGCACATGGTAAAAATATACATGTTCTGAACAATCCCTTGAACTTAAGGTCCTTATTGTTAAGAAGCTGCGCTAATAAGATAGCGAAGATTAACATGATAGGAACCTCTACTATTAAATAAAGGAATGTATTCTTCATTGATGTTTTGAAAATTACATCCTGTAGCATTCGAGAGTAATTGTATGTTAGTGGGTCAGCAAACTTAATGTTGATGCCCTTTCCTGTTTTAAATGATGTGATAAAAGCCTGTATGATTGGATAAAAGCTCATTATGAAAATTAAAATTGTTGCTGGTGTAAGGAACAACCAGCCAGCTGCCAATTGCTTTTTTGCAAGTGTCATTCCCTTTTTCTTCTTCTCCACGATGTCTACCCTTTCTTTTAAAAATGGGAAGTGGGCTAGCCACTTCCCATGAATATACATTACACTTTCAGATTAAAGTCCCATTTCAAATCTAAGATTTGTCTCAGCTTCCTCTAAAGCTGCATCTGGCTCATAACCATTCTGAAGTACATTGATAAGAGCTGTTGCAAGAGCTGTTCTTGCCTGATAGTGATAGTCTGACTGCTCTACTGTTGCAACGTTCTGTGTGTACTCTACGATGTCAGCGTAGATTGGCTGGCCGTTGAAGAAATCAACACCCTGCTGATATACGTCTGACTCAGCAGCTGCTGCACATGTTCCGATAACACCACCGTTAAGAAGTGCCTCATCATATGTGATTGACTGTCCGTCTTCTGCTGAACGTCCACCAAATGTGTAAGCTAAGAAGTCCTTGGCAAGGTCTGTCTTCTTGCAGTTAGCTGTGATGTAAAGTGAAGAACCACCGTTTGAAGCGTATCCTGGCTTACCTGTAAGTGTTGGAGCTGGAACGATTTCCCACTTACCTGAGTTCTCTGTAACCTGCTTCATTGTTGGGATAATCCAGTTACCATTGAATACACCAGCTACCATATCGCCCTGGATTGCCTGATCTGTGTAATCAGACCAATCGTTAGCAAGGTAAAGTACATTGTCCTGAGCAAGTGTTACAAGTGTGTTGAATACCTTAACAAGTGTTTCGTTCTCTGTGAAGTATGGCTCGCCATCCTTGAACTGTGAAACGCCTTCTTCCTGAAGCATCATATAGAATAAGTCGTTTCCATCACCGTCCATGCAAAGGAGATACTTTCCTGTTGCAGCGTATACATCCTTACCAATCTTGTCGAACTCATCCCAAGTAATACCTGTTACATCATCGATTGTGTATCCAGCCTGCTCAAGAAGGTCTGTTCTGTATGCGAAAATTGCTGTACCTGCATCTACAGGGAAACCGTAATGTGTTCCATCAACTGTAGAGTATGAAAGCTTTTCAGCGCCAAGTCCATCCCAATCGCAATCTGCTCCGTCAGCTGACTGCCATGCATCTGGATAGTTTGTAACGTACTGCTGGAAATAGTGATCCTGGAAAAGTACGATATCTGGTAATGTGCTATAGTCACCAGCCTCTGCTGCAAGTGTTACAGCCTGCTCAACATCTGAAGACTGTGACTGTGTGATAACTTCAAGCTTGAAATCTGGATTAACTTCCTGATAATCCTTCTCTGCTGCCTTAAGAGCTGGGATATTGAAGTTCTCGTCCCAAGCGTAAACTGTTAATGTGTTCTCATCATCTGATTGAACTGCTTCTGTTTCTGTAGCAGCTGAATCTGTTGTTGCATCTTGTGATGCGTTGTCTGTTGTTGCTGTGTCAGCACTGCTTCCGCAAGCTACCATTGATGCAGCCATTGTGCCTACAAGCATGAGTGAAAGTAACTTTCTCTTCATTCTCCATTCTCCTTATTTGTAAAAATTTGCGGACATATATTGTGCAACATGCACAATAAATATTATTATATCTGCCCCTCATATGGTCATAATACTAGTTTTGCGCAACACTTGGTCCTATATATTTGCGCTAGAAATGTGCAAATTCGACTATTTGAGATTGTTAAATAATTGTTTTTCTACGAAAATTTGTTGAAATTATGAAGAAAGGATGGTGATTTGCTTTAGCAAATCACCATCCTTTCTTAGCACTTATTTGATAATTCTTTTTTGATATTCCTAAGGTGTTTTCTTCCTTCTTCCACTGATAAGGAGTCTTTCCTGTCAGCTTTTTGAAATTACGATTAAATGTAGACGGAGTCTGATAGCCAACTCTAAATCCTACCTCCTCCATAGCATAATCCTTGTTTTGTATAATCTCACAAGCCTTATCTATACGTACCATGTTCAGATAATCCAGAGGCTTCATGTTCATACTCTCTTCGAATATGCGCCTAAAATGGCTCTCCGATAGGCCACACTCATAGGCCACATCGGACATTTTTATATCCTCTGCGAAATGCTCAGATATATAATTAACACTCTTCTCGATATAACTATTTAGGCGCTTCTCCTCAAGTGTCAGGGATGAACTCATATCCTCATTTATCCTAAGAAGCTCTACTACAAAAGCCCTTAAATAACCCTTAACAGCCTCCTTGTAATAAGGCTTTGCCTCCCTGTATTCCTCGATAATATTTCTGATAATAGAGGTCATAGCCTTATTCTGGTTCCACTGGATAACATATCCGTGATTGTTAAGCCTCTTTATTACTTCCTCGGGAAGCATTCGCTTAAACTGCATTTCGTTTCTTATGAAACTATCAATATCGATATACAAGTATTCCCACTTACAAATACCCTGATTATAGCTCTTAGTCTCGTGCGGGATATTTTCAGGGATAATGGTAATCAATCCACCCTTATAGGGCACATTGGCCTCCTCGATGGTTAGCTGACCATTGCCCCAATAGCAATAACCAATCTCCATATAGTTATGAAAATGAAGAAGGTTCTCCTTCTCAGCTCCATAGCTTCTGACCCATGTATCACCCAATAGCGCCATTACATAATGGCCATCTGGTATCTCATAGTATCTGTATTCAATCTGTTTTTTTTGTTTTGCCATAACTTATCCTAATGTCTTCGGTCCTTACTATCCTGATAATACTGCGCCTTATCATTATACATTAGCTGGTCTGCAGAATTAACCAAGTCCTCAATATTATCGGAATTATCCTGCCAGATTGCACCTATTGCCATAGGTATCCTCTTAGCCTTTCTTCTAAGCTTTTCAGATAATGCCGCAAAATGCTCTTGCTCAATCTGAGGAACAACAGCTATAAATTCGTCCCCGCCTATCCTGTAACAGTATTTTTTCTTGAATACTGAGCCTATAGCATTTGCAACATCTTTGATGAGATTATCTCCCGCATCATGTCCTTTTGTATCATTAACCTCTTTCAAGCCATTGATATCAACAAAGCAGATTCCTACAGGTAATATCATGCCATCTAGCATTCTAAGAGTTGATGAAAACGCCTGTCTGTTGCCCAAATCTGTGAGCACATCATGAGTACTCATGTACATCATTTCTTTTGCCATATTATTATTTCTAAGCTCTTCAGAAATAAAAATAGCAACGGATTCCATTACCTCTCTTAGGTTAATATCTAAATTAGGTGTATAGTTATCAACTATTAGATAACCTATAATGTCTTTTTTATCATTCAATGTAGCTATTGCGTAACGAGATATGTTACCGGATAAAATCTCGTCATATATTGCCTTATTTAAATCCTTGATGATTGAAGCATCTTCTATGATGACGATATTATTACCCTCTAGTTGCTTATTCCATATTGTAAAAACGTCGAATTGGTCAAATACTTTCTTAGATGGCAAGCCCCTGCCGCTTTGTCTATCCATCCATTCATACATTTCCCCAGGCTCACCTCTTTTGGCCTCAAGTATGTATACTCTATCAGCCTTTAAGACAGTTCCTAAGACCTTAAGCGCTGCTTTTACCCCTTTTTTGAAATCATTAGATGACAAAAGCTTGGCACATTCGATAATTACGTTGTTTGATTTGCTAATTATCTCTCTTGTCTCTTCTTTTCTCTTTTCTGCTGTAACATCATGTATGATAAAAGCGCAATAGCCCTTTTTATATACAGGAACTGCCCAGAACTCAAACCATTTGTTGTACTGAGTATTAAATGTCCTGTTAATTACAGACTGACGCATAAAGGCCGCCTGATAGCTAAGTCTAATCCAATCCTCATCCCTGTTTGAAACAGTGGTATAGTAAGTGGCCCCTACCAACTCTGCCGATGGTTTTCTTACAAGTGATGAATACTTTTCATTTACAAACAAAAACTGCATATCATGCACAGTTCCAAATGGATCCGTTATTACCTTGAAAAGGCAGCAAGCATCTGGCAATTCCTTCAGCATCTGCAGAATATCACCTTCAGAATAATCCTCCGATCCCCCTTTTATTATGTCACGCTCTCTTTCGGTCAACTCAAGCTCCTCCCCTACATTACAATTTTCTCTATCTATAATATATTATTTAAAGCCTTAAAATACAAGGCTTTCCCCACTTGTTACGATATAATCATTGCTCTTACAAAACCTGCTAAGCCGTAATCTCTTTTGCCGCTTCCCATGCCTACCTTCTCTATCTTAAACTCCTTAGGAAGCTTATCATCTGTTCTAAGTGCCGCAACGGCTGCTGCACCTGTTGGTGTCACAAGCTCCCCCTTTACATCTATTATCTCTAAGGAGATTTTGTGTTCGGTAACTATGTTTGTTACTGCTGGAACCGGCACTGGAAGGATACCGTGCTGACATCTGACTGTGCCGTGACCCTCGTATAGCTTTGGTACAATCACCTTATCTATGTCCAGATTATCAACACACACCGCAATAGATATTACATCTACGATGGAATCTACTGCTCCCACCTCATGAAAATGTACCTCTTCCACTGGCACCCCATGGGCTTTTGATTCCGCTACTGCAAGGATTTCAAAAATACGCTTAGCTTTTGATTTTGCATTATCTGTCATTTCAGCATTATCTATGATTTCAGTAATCTCCTTCATCCCTCTGTGGATGTGATGATGATTATGATGGTGTTCATCGTGTTGCGCTGTATGGTCATGATGATTATGATGCATATGCTCAGCCTCATGGCTATGTGTATGGCCGTATAAATATTCCATATCATGATCGTGGCCATCATGCTCTTCATCTAAAACAACATCAAAATCCTGGCAATCTAGCCCTGAGCGCTTCACCCTACTGTATTTTATCGTAAAGCCTTCTGCCTTCACCGTCTTTAGTACGGAGTCTAACACATTCCTATCTGCCCCTAAATCCAGCAAAGCTCCAACTGTCATGTCTCCGCTTATTCCTGAATTGCATTCTAAATACAGTGTCTTTCCCATCTTAGTCTCCTATATTACGCCAAATTTAAATCCGTATGTTTTAAATATATCTAATTAATTGATTTTGCACAATAGAAATTCAAAAAAATAAAAGGCCGATTTCTCAGCCTTTTATTCTTCATCAATATTAATTTGTATGCTCAAATCAATAGGCGTAGATTTCAACTTATCCTTATTGATATTCCTCTGAGCGCTATGCAAGATTTCACGAATCTTTTCCAAATCTTCATAAGCGTCATCAGATGAATAAGGTTTGCTTTCATCTTCGAAATTAAAATCCATACCCCACCTCACTTACTGTGGAGTCAGTGTAACAAATCTTTTTGAATATTCAATGTAGTAATCTGGACAATTTGGTTAATTATTTTTGTTGTCTCTTATTCCTAATGTAAACAAATTTTTTATTAATACCGTTAGAATCGCAATTACTGATAAAACAATTCCTAGCATTAGCAACCATTTTTTTATATCGATACCTTTATCATCTACTGTGATACCCTTAGCTGGCTCTTCATCTACAATTCGAATATACTGGTCGCTTTCTTCATCTATATCTTCTTCTATCTTTTCTCCTGCAAGAGGCGTTAACTCATCTTCGATTATTGTTTCTTCAGGGTTAATTGGAGTAGTCTCGATAATCTGTCTTTCACCTATAATATCCTCACTAGCTATGACAACCACTGCTTGTGCTAACATTCCTGCAATTAATGCTAATGCTAAAGTACAAATAAACTTCTTTCTAATCATAGCGAAACACTCCTTTCTTATTTGCTTTCAATCCCATCCTTAAGGGAGTCCATTACATTTTTTAAAGGATTGTCACTATCAAAGGAATAGACATATCCATGTAACGAATTAGCCTTTTGCATCAGATTCTTTGACTTTCCCCAAACAAATATAGCTGAGCGTCCCTTGCCGTTCTTTGCTTCCTGAATCAGGTTAGCTGCTGCACTATTTCCATCAAAAGCTACTACCACAGATGGACGACGTTCAAAGATTTCATAGTTAATACTCTTGTATATTCCCATTCCCTCTGATTCTATAGAAACTCGCACCTTTACATCAGATGCTTTAATTCGCTCTGCTTCCTTTTTGGAAATAAGAGCAGGCACAAAGGAATATACTCTAAAGCCCTTTGTATTATGCTCAAGTAAATACTTCTCATAGCCAGACAGCTTATGTCCTACCACAAAACAAACTTCCTCTGGATTTAAATATTCCAACAAATCATCTATCTGCTTTGTTGCATTGGCGCTTATTACTGTAGTTCTGCTTTCTGTATTAAAGCTGCCACCAAGTAATACAACCGGCAATCTATCCCAGGTGATTTCCTCTATCTGATCCTTCAACTCGGTGTTGGCATTTAGCTTAGCCTTTGTAGAGCCTATGGTGTTTGATATTTTAACAGCCTGCATCTTTTCCAGCAGTACCTCTTCCATATCTCTGTTTCCAAGAAGCTTTGCAAAAGCTGCCTTTTTGGTAGAATAAGCAATCTGGCTTTCTTCGATGATGTTGGCCTCTGCCTGGCGCATTTGTCTTAACTCTTCATCTGATAAGCCTAGCATCTTTGCAAGTGACAGCTGCTCATCTATAGAGTTTGTTCCATAAAGTGCAGCGCCATCAGTTCCCTGCACGCATCGTATTCCCTGCTTTAAATACTGCTTAAGAGGATGATTTTCAAGGGTATTAAGATTATTTAGGCGCACATTACTTGTAATCTGAAACTCTAGTACAACATTGCAATCCTTCAGCTCCTTAAGTGCTTCCTTGCCCTTTTTAGATGTTGGGCTGTATGTATAAAGGCCGTGGCCCAGGCGCATCTTAGGCATTGGCTGGCCTGGCTCTAGTGATTCCTTAACACAGGCAATTGAGTGGGCGATGTTATCCTTTTGGCTATCGTTTTCACCTGCGTGAACTCTGATTACAAAGCTAGGGTCTGCTTTGGCTATCTTTACAATCTCCTTAAATGCTGGCTTTAGAGTGATAATGTCATTAATCTCCTCGCCAACGAAGTCGCAACCTGCCACGTATGGGTCCAGGGCTGTTGCCTTAAGCACCTCTAAGTTCTGCTCCAGATAATTGGCTGGGGTCACCGCATCCTTTACGATTGTGAGAGGGATTCGACGCATAGCTGCCAAAAATCTTATCATTACCCCTGTTTCCTTGTAGATATGAGGCATTACCTCATGAACCTGTCTTAGCATTTCTATGGATTCGTACTTCTTTACAAGAGTGGTGTCGCTTATCTCCGCATAGTACACTCCCTGCTTCTTATAGCTTCTTGCAATCCAAAGTAGCTTATCCTGGAAAATGGTGTTATTAGAATAAGCAGGATTTTCCTTATCCCTTAACATCTGGCGAAGGGTGTGACGCACATCCTCATCCGGTATAGAATCCACCTTGGACAAATCTATCTTTTCCTCGCTCTCCTTACCCTTGCAGAACACGTATCTATACAAATAAACCTTCTCAAGATTAGTAAATACAGCCTGCCCGTCCTTTATTACAGCCAGAGAATTTCTGATTTTTACTATGTTCATCTCTGCATTATCCAGGTTGTTAAGTATCAAATCTGCGAAATTGATGAAGGTATTGTCATTGATTCTTCTATCCAAGTATTTGCCCTTCAAATCTGAAGATACAAACTGTCTAGCAACCTTTTCTCGCTGGGCATTTACTATTTCCCACTGTTTATCTGTAAGCTCCAGCTCCAGCTTTTTCACATAATATAAGGGATATCTGATTTGATGTGCTATGCCTAATGCAATCAAAATATCTCCTGTCAGATTACCATTCATATGTGTATGCAAATCGGCTCTAAATTTAAAATCCTTTCTAATAAAGGTCTTAAATATTGTCTTATCAGCCTCTAGCTTGAAATCCTTGGTCTGACTCATAAGTGTCTTCGCAATGGCTGGAATTGTAGCCTTCACATCTACATTACCATCTGGGTAGATGCTTGCGATTTCTGTATCTGCCAGTTTGAAGATATAGCTTTCCTGATTAGCACCATCTATGAAGCATGGAATCTCCCCCTTAATAACAAGCATTCCGTCATCAGCCTTTGACAATGGCAGATTGCAAGTCTTGGCAAGATTGCGAATCAGATTGCCGGTGCTATGATTAGGGGTGGTTAATATGTAGTAGATTCTATCCAAATCTTTGTATAGATTTACGATGATATCTTTTTCGTTGTCCAGGAAAAAACAGGTTAAATATGTCATTTCTACTCCTTAAATTTAATGCCGATTTACTTTTCATATAGTCTAACTGAATTTATCCTAATAATAAAGTAAAATTACGTCTTATTTGTGGTTTTACATCAAGTAGTTAATGAACATTCTTTGAATTTTATCCATTTATTTTTCTTTGTATTATAATAAATAATAATCTAATTCTTTTTTACTCTTAACAAGGGGGCTAACATGAACGATTTTATTGGAAAACGTTTGAAAATGAAGCGTAGAATCCTTATTGTAGATGACGAGAAAATCAATATCATGATGCTTACAAAAATCCTCAAGGATGAATATGAGGTTTTTACCGCATATAATGGAAAAGAAGCATTAGATATTCTTAAGCAAGAAAACGGGCTAATATCTCTGATTCTTCTTGATTTAATTATGCCTGTTATGGACGGTTACCAATTCTTCAATACATTTAGCCAGCATTCTGAGTACAAAAATATTCCTATCATTTGCCTTACTTCTGAAAAGGATGCTGAGGTAGAAATTCTTAATATGGGTATGGCTGATTTTATCCCTAAGCCTTTTGAAAACCCGGCTGTTATACTTGCTCGTGTTTCCAGGGTTATCCAGCTATACGAGGAATCTGACATCATTAAGGCTACTCAGTTTGATGATTTGACTAATCTGTATAACATTGAATATTTCTGCGAATATGCCTCCCTTTATGATAAGTATTATCCTCATTGTCCAAAGGATTTAATCGCCATTAGCTTTAATCGTTTCTACGTCATTAATGCTGTACATGGCAGAGCTTATGCCGATAAAATCTTAGTTTTAATTGGAAATGCCATTAAAGATTACGTAGATAAAAATGCTGGTGTAGCATGTAGATATTTAAATAATTTATTCTATGTGTATATAAAAAGCGGTAATCATGCTAATGGTCTGCTGGATAAAATTAATACCGCTCTTTGCGATTTTGCTGAAGATTCTACTTATCGTATTAAAATTGGCGTTTTCAGGTCTGATGAATCAAATTCCTATGAGTTTAGTAAAAAAATGGATTATGCCTTACTGGCATGTAACAGTATCAACGATTCATACAATACTCAAATCGCTTATTACGATGAATCTATCCGTGAAAAAGAAAATTTTGAAGAGAAGTTGATTTGCGATTTGGATAAAGCCATTGAGCAGCGACAGTTTAAGGTTTACTATCAGCCTAAATTTTCTGTTCAATCCACTGCCCCTCATCTATGCAGTGCTGAGGCTCTTATCAGATGGGAGCATCCTGAATATGGTATGATAAATCCAGGGAAATTCATACCTCTGTTTGAAAAGAACGGTATGATTACAAAGCTTGACCATTATGTCTGGGTCGAGGCCGCAAATCAGGTTGCCAAATGGAAAAAGGAATATAATCGCAGCATCCCAGTTTCTGTTAACGTTTCAAGAATAGATATGCTGGATGAAAATCTATGCCAAGACCTGGTTGGCATTGTAAATGATGCTGGTATCGATATTAAAGATTTTTACTTAGAGGTTACAGAATCTGCCTATACTGATGATAAAACAGATGTCCTAAATGTCGTGGATAACCTAAAAAGAGAGGGTTTTTATATCGAAATGGACGATTTTGGCACTGGATATTCGTCTTTGAACATGTTAACTGAATTACAGTTTGATGTGCTTAAGCTAGATATGGAATTCGTTCGAAACATACACAAGGATGAAAAAGCACTTCGTCTTGTTGAGTTTATCATCGATATTGCAAAGTACTTAAATGTAATGGTTATCGCGGAAGGCGTAGACAGTATAATGTACTAAAACAATTAGGTTGCGATGTTGTGCAGGGTTATTATTTCTCTAAACCCGTTGATAATAACAGGTTTGAAGATATAATTAAAAAAAATGCTACTTAGTTGGCATTTTTTTATCCTATCTATCATTCTTATCTGCAAGAAGCAAAGCCAAAATATGAGATGCCTGTGGAAATTCGCCAGATGCTATCATTTCATCAATTTCTTTTCTGGTATGCAAATGCACATTCAAAAACTCTGTCTCATCTAGGCTTTGACCACTTACTTTTCTACAACTCTTAGCTACAAATATGTTGGCGTAGTTATCAGCCATTGTGGCATTTGAAGGGACTGATAGTAGGAATTTCCAATCATCACTTTCATAGCCTGTTTCTTCCATCAGCTCACGCTTTGCTGCTGCAAGGGCATCCTCTGCACTATCTTTATCCAGACGGCTGCCATATTCCTTACCATCACATCTTTCTATTCCGCCGGCGCAAAACTCTGTTGTAACCCTTTTGATGCCATGCCTATACTGCCTTACGCAGATGTAATTACCAGCCTCATCTGTGGCAACAATCACAACATAGTCCCTACGACTATAGCTGTAATATGGCTCAAATTCCCTTCCATCTGGAAATCTGTATCTACTTTTTCTAAAATCTATCCATTCATCATTAACTATATGTTCGCAAGAAACCTCTTCCCACTCAAGCTTTTCGTTTTCACTCATCTTTCTGTCTCCTATACTTTTAAATAAAAAACTCTAAGTGAAATACTTAGAGTCTTTCATAATTGTGGTATTATCCAATTTTATTTACAAAGCTCTGCAACAATCATGTTGATTGCCTTACCATCGGCCTTGCCCTTAAGTGCAGGCATAACTTCCTTCATGATAGCGCCTTTGTTTTTTGTTGCAATTACTTCAACAAAATTCTCGCTAAGGAATGCTCTGATTTCATCATCTGACATCATTGCTGGTGCGTATTCCTTAATAACATCATATCTGAACTGGTACTCTTCCTTAAGGTCAGTTCTTTCAGCTGGGCATGTATCAAGCTGCTCCTTAGCTGTCTTAAGAGACTTAAGGATTACCTGATCTACTAATTCATCTGCAATATTATCTCTTGTTCCTGCATCAATTGCTGCCTTTTTTACATCTGATACAAGAGAAGATATTGCATCCTTTCTTGCCTTATCTCGTGCCTTCATTGCGGCAACCATATCTTTTTGTAATGTTTCAAACTGCATTATTATCCCCTTCTTTCTTTTGTTATCTGGTTCATATTTTACCACATTCGATATAACATGCACTCAATTTATAATTTCTAGCGAATCCTTTTCAACATGACACTGCAAGAATAGAACCTCTACACCTGCATCTTTTGCTTCCTTAAGGGCGATTCCAAATTCAGGATGAGTGTCGATATTTGGGCGAACCTCTGTAACACCATCCACTTGAATTACAAATGCTATCATGGCTTTATATCCAAGGGTTGTGGCCTTGGCTAGCTCTCGTAAGTGCTTTACACCTCGCTCAGTGGGAGCATCCGGGAAGTAGCCTATGCCATCTTTTATTAAAGTGCAGCCCTTTACTTCTAACAGATACTCCTCATCGCCCTTTTTCATAAAGAAATCGATTCTGGAATCACCATATTTGTATTCAGGACAGATGTAATCATAATCCTGTTTTTCAAGCCATTCCTTAACCACCGAATTAGGAGCCTGGGAATCTATATTAATTATTCCAATTGGCGTTTCTACTGCTATTAGGTCATAAGGTGTCTTTCGCTCTGGATTGCTCGCCTCTTCAAGATATACAGTGCGTCCTGGCAACAGTAATTCTTTACAGCGGCCTGTATTTTTGACGTGCACAGTTATTTCTTTTCCATCAATTTCAACCTGGGCGATGAAGCGATTTGGCCTGGATATGAATCTAGCTTCTACAATATTTTTATATTTCATAGGGCTATTAATCCTCGCCTAAAAGTGTAACTATCCTTGGTTCATAACCTACTGCAGGAAGAAATACATCGAAGATATCCTTTGTTGTTATCCTTAGGCTAGATGTGTTTACA
>JAGBJE010000061.1 GCA_017934625.1 Pseudobutyrivibrio sp.
TGCTTTACCATCAAGATATTCATTTACGGCACATATCTTTTCCTCTGGACTATACTTTACTTTTCTTCCCAATAAAATAAGCTCCCTTCCAGGCAACAAGTTTTTATTATTTCACTTGTCTACCTAAAAGGGAGCATATCAAAAAGTCTTGGAGGGCTTTTTTGAATAGATTAAAGATATTATCCAACTATTGTTTTAGACCAAGCTAATGCACCACATTTAACGCAGGTAAAAATATATTTAATATTCATTTCTTGACTTTCATAATTTTCAATACCCTTTTCTTCTTCTTGAGTTATTCGTTTAATATTATAGCCATATACTTGATTAATTACTTCAGCATAGTATTTCCATTTTCCAGTATGTCTCATACAACCTTTACATGTATGTAAAAGTTCATGAATGATAGTTTCTTTGCAAGCAATTTTAGATATTATATCATCATCTAGAAGTTTCGATGATATATATACTGTTATCTGTTTTTATAGATTTTCTTCCCATTAGAATAACCTCCTAGTTTATACATTATATATATTTTGCAGAAAAAGAAAAATAGAATATTAATTTTTGCGTAAATAATTATATATATATAGGATATTATCTCATATAATATAAACAAGAAAATAAAATAAATCGATTGGAGGTATTTAAAATGACAGTTCAAGATAGAATAAGAAAATGCAAAATTCTTATGCTTATGAATAAATATCCAGTTATAGCTAATGAAATAGGTTTATTGAATGTATCATATTTTTGTAACAATCGGTTTAATAATGATTCTGTAGTTAAGGAACCAGATAAAGAATAATTATTAATTATAAATGTATAAAGAAAGTAGAGGTTAAATTATGAACGGAAAAAAATTATATAAAAGTAGTAACAAAAAAATATGTGGTGTTTGTGCAGGAATTGCAGAATATTTTGACATAGACCCAACTATAGTTAGATTGATATGGGCTGCAGTGACATTAGCTGGTGGTAGTGGAATACTTATTTATATAATTGCTGCTTTAGTAATGGATGATTACCCAATAGATGTGGTGTAAGGAGGTTTTATATGTTTATATTATTTAGCATTTTATTTTTTATGATATTTGGAGAATTGATAGGATTAGCTTTTAGAGCTACATGGGGAATATTTAAAATTATGACATATATAGTTTTTTTGCCAATTATATTAGTATTACTTGTATTTGGCGGATTTATCTATATTGCATTCCCAATACTATTGATTGTGGGATTAATTTCATTAATAGCTAAAGCTTAATAGAGAGAGTAAAGAAAGAGCCAATTCATAGGTTATTTAAACATTTGAATTGGCTCTTCTAAAAGTCTTATAAATCTACAGAACCTGCACAGTCTTTATTACCAACATAATAAATTTTGTGTTCTTCTGGTTTAATGTAGATTTTAAGTTTCTCAAGCTCAACACCTTTATAATCTACTCGAAATTGTGCTGTAGCTTTCTTTGTACACTCTGCCTCAGAAATCTCCAAACCCTGATACTGAATGACTGAAGTACTCTTTACTGCATTCTTTGTTGTCTTTTTTTCTGTTGCCATTTTTTTCTAGCCTCCCCATATGGAATTATAGTTTATAAAAATTCATACAAGGCAATTATAACTATTTGTCCAATAAAATGCAAAAAAGATTGTAATCTATAAAATCCCCCCAAGATTTTCCAACGTATCTATTATAACTTTGCAATCCAATCAGGAGAATTACCTAGCATAGTAGTTGAAGCAGTAGAACTGGTAGTATTTGCAGATGAAACGACAGATTTTGTTGTGACAGGAAAAGTAAAAGAGGTGTCTTTATATGGTTCATTCTTTAAAGTAAAATGCCACCATTCCTCTGCAAGAGGTTTTATAATGGTAGCGTAATTTAAGACACTTTTTGAGACATTTAATAATGAATCTGATACACTCATTTTATCAACGAAAGGAATCATTATTATGTCTCGTACAAAAAGAACTTTTTCACCAGAATTCAAAGCCAAACTTGTCCTTGAGGTTCTCAAGGGAGAAAAGGAGCTCAACGTCATTGCTACCGAAAATGACATCCAGCCAAATCTCCTTAGAAACTGGAAAAAGGAATTCTTAGATAAAGCATCTGTAGTTTTTGATGACTCTCGAGAGGATAATCTCCGAGAGAAACTCGCTTCTGAGCGTAAAGAAAAAGATCAATACGCCAAGAAAGTTGGTCAGCTCACCATGCAGGTGGACTGGCTCAAAAAAAAATCTGAAGAAATGCTTGGACCTGACTACGAGAGTAAATTTAGTCCGAAGCCTTTCGAAGACTGACCAGAAGGAAATCCCTGTCAGTGTTGCTGCTGAATTGTGCGATATCAATCGCACCAGCATTTATTATAAAGGTCGTACTATCTCTGAAACAGAAATTATCTGCAAGAAGATAATCGACAAACTTCATACTGAAAATCCTACCTGGGGAGCAAGACAAATGTCTGCTCAACTCAAGCAGCGTGGCTATAACATCGGCCGCAATAAGGCCCGTAGATTCATGACGGAGATGGCTATTGACCCTATCTATCCAAAGATGAATCTTTCAAAGCGTCAAAAGTATGCTGAGGTTGTACCTTACCTGCTTCGTAATGCTGTTATAACCAGACCCAACCAGGCTTGGTCTATTGACATAACCTACATTCCTATGAAGCATGGCTTCCTGTATTTAACAGCTATTATCGACTGGGCCAGCCGTTGTATTGTTGGTTGGGAGCTTGATGATACATTGGATACCCGTGCAGTTATTGAAGCTTGCAAAAAAGCTTTTGAAGTAGCAAAACCTGAAATCTTCAATTCAGATCAAGGTTGCCAGTTCACAAGCCATGAATATAAGCAGTTGCTTCAGGACAATGGCATCAGACAGAGCATGGATGGTAAAAGTCGCTGGGCTGATAACATCATGATTGAGCGATGGTTTCGCTCCCTCAAATGGGAAGAGGTTTACCTCACTGAATATGCCAACATCAAGGAAGCTCGTGCTGCTATTGGCAAATACATCTATAAATACAATTTTGAGCGTTGCCATTCAGCTATTGGCAATGTACCTCCTGCATCAGCTTACTATCCAACAATGCTCTATGATGATGCATTAGAGTCTGTTGGATACTATGTAGCATAACCTTGGTTACAGTGGTGGAGGGGCTCCCTCTCTACTCTTAACATAGATTCATTATAAAATGACAAATATTTTGTCTTGAAAACTGACCCACTATATTTAAAACCATGACGAATCATAACATCTCTAAGAAGCATTCTGTTTGCATACTGCTGTGAAGTAATACCGGTATAGTATGGATGACTAAGTTCTCCAAAATAATCAAATGTTCCACCCATATCTACATCTTTTTCAGTATTCATATCAAAAAGGGTTAAATCAACTGTACTACCTATGCTGTGACCAGAATGTTCAGCTATATAGCCTTGTGGACGATATACGTCGTATATTTTAAGTCTGTACCCCTTTTGCACTAATTCATCACGGAGAAGTACAAAGTCTGAAGAATCGGCAGAGAAATTTACTTCATCAGTTTTGGCAAAAACTTCTAACATATTAAAAGTAAATATGTTAAATACAAGTGCCATAATTGTAAAAATACTTTTAAACAGATTGATTTTTTACAATCTCAAAACCTAATTTTATGGCCTTATCAGGGATATCAGGCTTATTGATTTTTTCTAGCAAGAACATGGCTCCCTCAATTCCACATTGTCTGTAATAGAAATGCACTGTAGTAAGGCTAGGAGAAAGAATAGAAGATGGCTTACTTTCTCCAAAACCAGCGACAGCAATATCGTCTGGTATTCTTATTTTATTTTCATTTAGGTATTTGATGGCACCTAATGCGATTGTATCGGTGGCACATAAAATAGCATCAATATTTTTATTTTGGCTAAGTAGAGACTTGGTATTTTCATAGCCATTATCCATGTAAAATGAGCCGGTTTTAATATAGTCATCAGGTAGTTTGATGTTATGTTTTTCTAAAGCATCAAGGAATCCATTTTTTCTATTTAAACCGACAGCAATATCTTTGTCATTTACGCCAATATATCCAATATTTTTATGCCCTTTACTTATGATGTAATCTGCCAATTCGTATGCAGCTGTGTAATCATCATGAAAAATACAGGTGGAAAGATCAGTTTGCTGCCCAAGAACAACATAGGGGATTTTCAAATCCTTCAATGCTTTTTTGTGCTTAGGAGTAAGTACAGTTCCAAGTAATATGATTCCATCAACTATATTCTGTTTGAAGGTATTAATAAACTCTATTTCCTTTTCATCGTGGTTATCAGTGTTGGCCAAAAGCATTTTATAGCCTTTTTCGTTTAATACCTCACCTATACCAGCCACAACCTGTGAAATGGAATCAGAATCAATTTTAGGGATGATAACTCCAATAATTTTTGTCTTTTTAGTTCGGAGGGTTTGAGCTTGTGTAGATGGAATATATCCAGTTTCATCAATTACTGTTGCTATGGCCTGTCGTTTTTCCTCGCTTAGATAACCATTGTTTAAATATCTAGAGACCGCTGCTGGTGAAACTCCTGCAAGCTTTGCTATTTGATTAATATTCATGTTTACTCCTAAAATATTATTGAAATCGTTTTCACTATTATTATATTTATAAGATTGGTTTAAATCAATTTCTGCAGGGATAATGGAGCAGTAGCGTACGAATTTTGTGAAAAACGTCTAAAAAATATGTGAAATCGTTATCATACATTACTAATAGGAATTTTGAACTAATCGTTATATAATGTCACCATGTTATGAAATCGATTTCACATGTTAGACTAATTGATTTCGGTAATAAGATTTTTTAGGGAAATAGAAAGGAAACAACATGGATTACAGATCATGTGCAAGCCAAATCTACGAGCAGATTGGTGGAAAGGATAATTTAATCTCAGCTGCACATTGTGCAACTAGACTTAGATTAGTAATTGCTGACAACAGCAAGGTAAATGTACCAGCATTAGAGGAGATTGATGGAGTGAAGGGGGTATTTGATGCGTCTGGTCAGCTTCAGCTTATCATTGGTACAGGTACAGTTAACAAGGTTTATGACGAGTTTATTGATATAGCAGGCATCGAGGCATCTACTAAGGAAGAGCTCAAGCAGGTTGCTGCTAGCAAGGCTCCATGGTGGAAACGTGCTATAAAGACTCTTGGTGATATATTTATCCCAATAATTCCAGCTATTGTAGCGACTGGTTTATTAAATGGTCTGCTTGGTGGGCTTGTACAGGTTTGGCCATCTATGGCTGATTCATATTTCTATAATCTTGTAAATATGTTTTCTAATACTGCACTTACATTCTTACCAATTCTTATTGCTATTTCAGCAGCTAAGATTTTTGGTGGAAATATCTATCTTGGCGCAGTAATTGGTATGATTATGATTCATCCAAGCCTGGTTAATGCTTGGACAGTAGCAAGCGGTGCTGAGACTTCTACACTTTGGTCTTGGTTTGGAGCATGGAACATTGATAACGTAGGTTATCAGGGACATGTTATTCCTATCGTACTTTCTGTTTGGCTGATGTGTGCAATCGAAAAGAAGCTACACAAGATTGTTCCAGAGATGTTTGATTTATTCGTAACACCACTTTGTTCAGTTCTTGCTGCTGGGTTCTTAGCTATGACAGTTATTGGACCTGTATTTGCACAGATTGAAACATGGGTACTTTCAGGGGCTAGGGCTCTTATCGCAATCCCATTTGGTATTGGTGCATTCCTTATGGGTGGTTTCTATGCACCAACAGTACTTGCTGGTGCTCACCATATGTATAATGCTATCGAGATGATGATGCTTTCAGATAACGGCATGAATATTTGGATGCCAATCGCCACAGCAGCAAATGTAGCACAGGGTGCAGCTGCTCTTGCAGTATCTTTAAAGACAAAGAATAAGAAGACAAAGTCGATGGCGCTTCCAGCTTCACTATCTGCGTTTATGGGTATTACAGAACCAGCAATTTTTGGTGTTAATATTCGTTACGGAAAGCCATTTATTGCAGGTATGATTGGTGGTGCTGTAGGTGCGTGTATTGCATCTATTATGGGTGTTTATGCTACAGCAAACGGTATTACAGGTTTATTTGGACTACTTATTGTAACGGATTGCTTACCAGGGTACTTACTTTCATTCGCAGTTGCTTCGGTTGTAGCATTTGCAGTATCTTGGGTTCTTTACAAGGACGAGGAGAAGACAGCTACAGTTGAGACAGAGACAAAGTGCGAAATCAACGTAGAGCCAGATTCAGTTTACTCACCTCTTAAGGGACAAATCATTCCTCTTACAGAGGCTCCTGATGCAGTATTTGCTAGCGAGGCACTTGGAAAGGGAATTGCTATTAATCCATCAGAGGGTAAGGTGGTTGCACCTTTCAATGGAACAGTTGCTATGCTTTATGATACAAAGCACGCTATCGGTCTTGTAAGTAATGATGGTGTAGAAATCCTTATCCACATTGGTCTTGACACAGTTAAATTAAATGGAGAGCATTTTACAGCACATGTTGCTCAGGGCGATGCAGTTACTTGTGGACAGACTCTTGTAACATTTGATATGGACGCTATTACAAAGGCTGGATATCCACTTGTCACACCAGTTATTATTTCTAACACTCCAAAATATTCTGAAGTTAGCAATATCAAGATGGGTGACACAGATTTCAGTGAAAAGGTTTTAACAGTAACAAAATAAATAAGGTGTTAATTAGATGAGTTTAAACAATAAAAAATATTTAACTCCTAGATTTCATCTTTTCCCACAATCAGGCTGGCTTAATGACCCTAATGGTCTTTGCCAGCTTGATGGCATACATCATATATTTTTCCAGTATTCACCAGACTCACCTAAGGGCGGTGAAAAGGACTGGGGACATTACTCCACAAAGGATTTCATCAACTATGAATTTTCAGGAGTATTTATGAAGCCTGATATGCCAGAGGATGTTAGTGGTGTTTATTCAGGATGTGCTTATGTAGAAGATGGTCAAATGTACATCTACTACACAGGCAACGTAAAGCATCCTGGAGATTACGACTACATCCTTGAGGGAAGAGAGAGCAATACAATATTAGTAACTAGCCAGGATGGAATAAAGGCCAGCGAAAAGAAAATATTGCTTAGAAGTCAGGATTACCCAGATAATCTTACTCTTCATGTTAGAGATCCAAAGGTATGGTGCCAGGATGGTACTTACTACATGGTACTTGGGACAAGAAAAAAGAATGACGAAGGCTGCGTTATCCTTTTCAAATCCCAGGATAAGATTAATTGGGAATTTAGTCACTTCATTGAAAAAGCAGACTACGGTTACATGTGGGAATGCCCTGATTTATGTTATGTAGATGGCAAACAGTTCTTGTCAGTATCCCCTCAGGGATTGGATGCGAAGGAGTATAGCTACCAGAATATGTATCAATCTGGTTACTTTAATACCACTTCGGATTTATTGGCTGATGGCAAGGCTTTAGGCGAATTTACAGAATGGGATTTCGGGTTTGATTTCTATGCCCCACAGACATACGTAGATGAAAAGGGAAGAACAATCCTGATTGCATGGATGGGTATGCCTGATGCAGAATATGGTCACGACATTTCAGTAGAAGATGGATGGCAGCACATGCTGTCATTACCTCGCGAATTAGTCTTCGACAATAAGTCAGGAAAGATTCTTCAGAAGCCAGTGGCTGAAATCAAATATTTAAGAGATAAAAAGATCGACATCAAGGACATTGCGGATGTAGAGACATACGAATTAGATATGTCTCAGTTTGGACAGGATGATTTTACTATCCAGTTCAACAAGGGCTTTGATGTCAAATACAATAAGCTAGCCAATGATTTAGTATTTTCTTTTACAGACAAGGAGCTTGGAAGTAACAGAACGACTAGAAAGCTAAAGCTAGCTAACGGGGAGAAAATAGAAAGCATGAAGATTTTTGTTGATACATGCAGCATTGAAATCTTCATCAATGACGGTCTGTATACCTTTACTACAAAGTACTTTAAGGCGAAGGACGTTGAGAATACACTTTCTATAGATGGAAGAATTGATAATATAGATGTCTATAGTCTTAAGTCGTTTAATGTAGTTTCTAAGTAATGGATTAGGATGACTAGTGTTAGAGATGGGAATATTTTAGAGATGGGAATATTTTCCCATCTCTTTTTTTGCTGTATAATAGAGAAAAGTATTAACATGGAGGTCCTATAAATGATGGATTTAGGAAAACTAATTGAAGATTGGGTAGCATTGATGGAGGCCAAGTCTGATTTCGTTGAAGGTGAAGATGAGATTCACATGGAAGAGTATCTTGACTGTATCAAGGAAACTTATGATGCAATTACAATGGTATATGACGAGATTAGCAACAACTCTAAGCTTTCGCCAGATTTGCTGATGACATATTTTAATCTAATCGAATTAATAAGCATGTATGCTGCGCCTGTTTATATGGATGAATCAGAAAACCATACATTCGCAGTTTCAAGAATTCTTGCAGAGGAATTAGCGGCAGTTGCAGCCAACTATATCTACGCAAAGGAAGATGAGGATGAACCTTTTGAGGAAGGCGTATTATCTTCAGTTGCAGGATTTGAATACGAAATTGAAAGAGTCCTTTACTATGATGTAAATAAAAGAGACTTAAGTGACTTCCAGGAGTTGGCTGAGGCTATTGGGTTCTAACGAAAAATATAAAGAAAAGTTGAGGGGATATATATGAGAACCATAGACAATAGTGTTTTTATAGCGCCAGGTGCGCAGGTCATTGGAGATGTGACCATAGGTGAAAACTGCGGAATTTGGTACAACGCGGTGGTAAGAGGTGATTCCCAGAAAATTACTATCGGAAAAAATACAAACGTGCAGGATTTGGCGTGTTTACATGTAGACAAGAGCTTTACACTTTCAGTAGGTGATAATGTTACCATTGGCCACACTGCAATAGTTCATGGGTGCACAGTAGGTGATAATGTGCTCATCGGTATGGGCGCTATAGTTATGAATGGAGCCAGGATAGGAAATAACTGCATCATAGGCGCTGGCGCTCTTGTTACAGAAAATATGGAAATCCCTGATGGCTCCCTGGCATTCGGAAGTCCAGCAAAGGTAATTCGAAAGCTTTCAGATGCAGAAAAACAGGGCATTATCGAAAATGCTGAGCTTTATGTAAAGCATGCAAAGGACTATCTGTATAGTGAACAGTAAAGGAAAATGGCATGTCAGATCCTTTCAAGCAGGCTTGGTTTCCATCTGGCCACAGGCCAGCAATATAAAGGTGGTGTGACCATCCTGGTAGATGCTCCATTAGAAAAAATTCCAGTATTTGATAGAGTGTAAAACTATAAAGACATGAAAAAACGAGGGCAGCTTTGCCCTCGTTTTGTAATCTTAATACATATATGCTATGCACGAATCTTAGCCATAGTAACTTTTGCACCAGTAATCTGTAAATCTAAAAGTAAGCCTGAATCAGCGCAAGATTCAAGATAACCTGCAAATTCATCCTTTGTTACTGTTTCAGGGCCGTCTTCACCGCCACACATCTGGAATACAGTCTCATCTGTAATTATGAACTCAGCAGAATCACCAGGGCCCATTTCTACAGCCTCGTCGCTTTCTTTTTGTCTCATATTAGTAGCGCCTTCGACAATAAAGCTATCACCGTCAATCTTAGCCACATAGACGATTGGCTGAGGATTACCATTTTCATCTGGCTCGCCAGATTTGTCTTTTTCAGAAGATAATAGATAACCGCTTAACCAGTAAGAACCATCATCCTCTTCAGGTTCCTCGGTCTGTCCACAACCTACCAGCGAAAGAATGAGTGCCAAAGCTAATACTAATGTCATCTTTTTCATAATGAATCCTTTCGAATAAAAAATATATTACTATAAAAATATATCAAATGTTGGCGAATAAACCAATAGGTTTTGGGGTAGGAATCAATTGAAACATGGATAAACACATTGCTTACCCATTTGTTTTATGCTAATGTGATTTCTAGAATGAATATAAGGAAATGATTGGGGTTAGAATAATGAAAAGGCTTTGGTACAAAAAAGCGGCAGAAGATTGGAACAGTGCGCTTCCTCTTGGAAATGGATTTATGGGGGCCATGTGTTTTGGCGGGACGGTTATTGATCGTTTCCAGCTTAATAATGATAGCGTATGGTGGGGCGGATATAGGAACCGTATCAATCCAGATGCCAGGGAAAACATCCCTGAAATAAGAAGGCTTATTAGAGAAGGAAGAATCGCCGACGCTGAGGAACTTGCCCATGAAGCCATGGCAGGTATTCCAGATTATCAAAGCCACTACGAACCTCTTGCGGATTTGTTTATCATCCCAGAGGGACAGGAACGTATCCAGATTTTGGGTATACGTGAAGGCTGGAGTGGACAGCTTAAAAGCATTGAAGACATCCCAGATTATAAGCGCCAGCTTGATATCGATACAGGAATACATAAAGTTAGTTATACTAAGGCTGGCGTAGCATTTAAGAGGGAAAGCTTTATATCTTATGTGGACAAGGTGATGGTCATAAAGTGCCAGGGTGCAAAACTACGCATTTTTGCAGAACGTAGCAATCAATGTGAGAAGGTATATAAGTTTTCTGATGATACCATCTGCATGGAAGGCTGTACTGGAGCAGATGGAGTCAGATTCTGCATGGCCTTTCGCGCGATCAAAGGCAGTGCATTTATTAGAGGAAGAATGCTTCATACTGATGCAGATACAGAAATAATCGTTGCTTCTCAGACAGATTTTTACTGTAAAAATCCTGTCGAAGATGTAGTTAAGACATTGGATGAAGCTGAACGCTTAGGCTACGAACAGCTTAAAGCAAGACATGTAGCTGATATAGAAAATCTTATGAATCGCTGCAAGCTTGAAATCACATGCGAGAACAGGGACCACATTCCTACAGATGAAAGATTGCAGGCGGTTATAGATGGCGGAACAGATGACGGACTTATCAATCTTTTGTTTGCTTACGGAAGATATCTTTTGATTTCTTCTAGCAGGCCAGGCAGTTTGCCTGCTAATTTGCAGGGAATTTGGAACGACAGTTTTTCGCCTGCGTGGGATAGCAAATATACCATCAACATAAATACAGAAATGAATTATTGGCCTGCGGAAGTCACAGGATTATCAGAGCTTCATGAGCCTTTGTTTAATCTGTTGAAACGCATGGTAGAAAATGGAAGAAAGTCAGCTTCTGAAATGTTTAATGCAAGAGGCTGGATGGCATTTCATAACACAGATATGTGGGGAGATTGTGCTCCGCAGGATAGTTGGCAGGCAGCCAGCTATTGGCAGATGGGGGCAGCATGGCTTTGCCTTCACCTATTAGAGCACTATCGATATACAAAAGATAAACAATTTATGGAAGAATATATTCCCATGATAAAGGAGGCGGCACTTTTCTTTGAGGATACCCTTATAGAAAATGAAGAAGGTCAGCTTGTGGTATCTCCTACAGTTTCACCTGAGAATACTTACATGCTTTCAAATGGTGAAAAAGGGATGATGTGCGAAGGTGCATCAATGGATGCACAGATTCTGTATGAACTTTTTAGCGGCTTGATTGAAACAGACATGATTAGTTCAGAGGAGAAAAGGTGCTACAGTCGTATTTTAGAAAAGCTTCCTAAACCTCAAATATCAAAGAATGGAACCATTCAAGAATGGGCAAAGGATTATGAAGAGATAGAGCTTGGCCACAGACATATATCACATTTGTTTGCCCTATATCCTGGAAAGCAGTTTTTCGATAGCCCAAATAGTGATGAGCTTTTGAAAGCAGCTAGAGCAACAATCGAAAGAAGACTTTCCCATGGTGGTGGACATACTGGATGGTCTAGAGCCTGGATTATTAATATGTGGGCCAGACTTGGTGATGGGCAGCAGTGCTATGAAAACATCATGGCTTTTATGAGACAGTCACTTCTTCCAAATCTTTTTGATAATCATCCACCTTTCCAGATTGATGGAAACTTTGGTTTGGTATCGGGAATTGCGGAGATGTTACTTCAAAGTCATGAAGGGGAGGATTTATTTCTTCCAGCACTTCCAAAGGAGTGGAAATCAGGCAAGATAACTGGTTTACGTTCGCGTTCAGGCAAAATTGTTGATATAGAATGGTAGAAGAGCCTATTTGTGGAAAAGAATCATACTTTTTATAAAGAATGTACATAATTTTTCACAGTCTATTGATAGACTATACCCCGTGGTGTTTTTCAGAAAGAAGAACAACGGGGAGGAAACAATACGAGACAGTAAATCACAAAGAAATAACAGATAGTTCATAAATTTTAGGAGAATGGCATCTCTACTTATGCTAGCATAAGTAGAGATGCTTTTTTATTATTCATGGAGTGAAGCCTATGAAATAATTTATTTCCTGTTTTATGCTCATAATTTTTTCGCTAGCTTTCTTTTATATAGTTTCTCATCACAGTGGCGATTATTTTGCCACTAATGGTGATGTGGTAACGGGATTTTACCTAATCCCAGCAATTCTTATTGCCGGGTTATATGGATATTATGTTTCAGCCATCGTATTTATGCTAGCCTTTGTTATTTCGATTTATTTTAAAATGGACGATGCATATGCCATGATAATCCATATGTCTGTCATGATGTGTTTCTCATTATGTGGACAGTACTATTGGTTTAAAACTAAGCTGCGTACTTTTTTTACATGTACATTATCTGTGCTTGTAATTACATTTAATGAGTTTTTGTGCTTCACGGTTTTAGATGAATTAAGCTATGGAAGTTTAAGTCTGTCCGATGTAAATCTCTATACTTATAAGGAACTTTTAGCTGTATATGGCACAGGTTTATTCTTATATATATACTGTAATTATTTCCCTGACAAATTTAAATATATCTTTCCTATAACATATGCATATACTGAGACTTACAAAGACAATCATGAGCTTCAAAAGAAACATAAGAAAACTAAAATTAGTGTAAAAATAACAACGGTTATTATCTTAATCGGCTTGCCACTAAAATGGAGCAGGTTCTTAAGGATGAGGATATCAGAAAGCAGAAGAAAAGGATTCTTATTGTTGATGACGATGGCACTATGCTTAGAACCATAAAAAGTTGGTTGGATGAAGATTATTATGTTTTTATGGTTAATTCCGGTGTGGATGCGATAACCTTCCTTGCTACCAATGAAGTGGACCTGATTTTGTTGGACTATGAAATGCCAATCACAACAGGCCCACAGGTTCTTGAAATGCTTCGCTCGGAAAAAAAGACTTCTAAAATACCTGTAATCTTTTTGACTAACAAGCGCGATAAGGAATCTGTTATGAATGTCTTAGATCTTAAGCCTGAAGGATATCTTCTTAAGACAAGAGGTAAGTTCGCACTACTGACACAGCTAAGCGAGTTTTTCGAAAAAGAGAAGGCAAAGGACTATTAAAAGGCCTAAAATGTTATTGCGTAAATAATTGACACAATTCACACAATAATCTCGTTTTCACGCTATTGATTTACTTTGAAAAAATCATCAAAAAAGGCTTTACAACAGTGATTCTAGGTGATATTATAATCGAGCACTGAGGGACAGCAAGTCACACAGTGCAAGATGAAAGCGAAGATTGATAACTGAACAGTGAAACAAACCTTGAATTAATACAAGTTTTAAAACATGTATCCTTGAAATTCATTTAAGTTTCTTAATGAAACGAAACCTTTATTAGTAAACAAGTCAGTTTTATACTGATTCGGAATTAA
>JAGBJE010000062.1 GCA_017934625.1 Pseudobutyrivibrio sp.
AGTGGCCGACATAACAATAATGTGTGGCTTTTCTCCCTTGGAAGAAAGCTTATCTCTTTGAGCTACGCCAAATCTATGCTGCTCATCTGTAATCACAAGAGCAAGCTCTCCAAACTGCCTACCATCTGAAATAAGAGCATGGGTTCCAATAATAAAGCACGCCTTATTATCATCTACGATTTTTTGCATAGCTTTCTTCTCAGATGCCCTCATAGAACCAGTAAAAAGAACAACAGGAATATCTATTCCAAAATCCTCACACCAGCCTTTAAAGGATTCAAAATGTTGCTTTGCAAGAACCTCTGTAGGTGCCATAATAGCAGCCTGATATCCAGAAAGTACCACATCAAGCATTGCAAGAAAAGCAACAATCGTCTTGCCAGATCCAACATCACCCTGAATAAGACGTTGCGTAACATACTCTCCTGTCAAATCCTCTGTAATATCATCTAGCACCTTAAGCTGGTCTTCTGTTAGCGCAAAAGATAGGCTATTTCTAAAATCATCTGTAAATTGATGATGAGAAATATTAAAAGTGTTAGGATACGATGCAACATTATTTTCCTGTAGCCTTGAGTTTAGGATAAAGAAAAACATTTCTTCATAGGCTAATCTTTTTCTGGCATTTACTAAATCCTCATAGCTTTCCGGAAAATGATAAGAATGAATCGCTTTGCTATATGAAACAAAATCTCCTCTTAATTCTATTTCCTCTGGCAATCTATCATCCTTAAGCTGACATGCATTTAATGCCTCTTTTACAGCCTTTGTTACAAGATTATTACTAAGTCCTTTAGTAAGATGATAAATGGGAAGCAGCTGCTTTTTTATCTCCTCATACTTTTCAGGAGTAAAGATAAGAGGCTGAGATATTTTGAAGCGTCCTTTATCAAATTGTAATCTGCCATAAAAAATATAAACCTTACCAGGTTCAAAATTTCCTCTAAGATAATTAGAATTAAACCATACCAAATCAACTGGAATCTCGTCTACAAAAACAGTTGCAGATAATATATCCATATGATTTCTTGATTTAAATACCTTAGGGCTTGTTTTCATTCTGCCTGATATGCTAATAAGAGAATCTACAGAATCTCTATTTGGCGCAATAGGCTCTGGATATATTAAATAGGTGCGCGGAAAAAAAAGGAGTATATCCTCTATGGTATATACTCCTAACTTATTAAGTAGTTTAGTTGTCTTTTCTCCAACACCTTTAATAGTGTCTATAGGTGATAACAACTCCATTATTATTCTCCAATTTATTCAACAGAAACGATGTATGCGTATACTGCCTGACCACCCTCAGAGATTTCAACCTCAAGGTCTGGATACTTATCCTGAACCTCTGCTCCAAGAGCCTCTGCCTTAGCCTGGTCGCTGCCTTCGCCCCAGTAAATAGAGATTACTGAAGAATCCTCAGAAACCATCTCATCTACCATTTCCTTGAAAGCAACATTGATGTCAGCATTAACAGATAGTAATCCTGAATCGCCCATACCCATCCAATCATCTTTCTTGATTTCCTTATCATCGATGATTGTATCACGAACGGCGTATGTAACCTGACCAGTCTTAACGTTAGCGATTTCTTCTGTCATCGCTGCTTCATTGTCTTCGACACTAGCATCTGCAGCAAAAGAAATAAGTGCTGTAATACCCTGTGGAATAGTCTTTGTAGGGATAACTACAAGCTTCTTATCTTCACAAATAGCAGCTGCCTGGTTAGCAGCAAGAATGATGTTCTTGTTGTTAGGTAGTACGAATACTGTCTTCGCATTAACCTTCTCAACAGCACTAAGAATGTCATCTGTACTAGGATTCATTGTCTGTCCGCCTGGAATCATGTAATCACATCCGAGCTCAGTAAAAATAGATGTAAGACCTTCGCCTGTAGCAATTGATACAAATCCCATTTCCTTTGCAGGCTCTGTAAACTTAGGTGCGTCATCCTTAGCATCGCCTTCGCTAGAGAAAACAACATTTTCTGAATCAGCCTCTGTAATTGTTAAATCAGAGACCTTACCAGAAGCAAGCTTCTCAAGCTTAGCCTTAAGCTCTTTAATCTGGTAAGAAGCAAGTGGCTTTTCAGATTCAATAGTAAATTCTACTGCATACTTTGTAGCAACTGGTTTAGCCTTAGGTGCAGCCACCTCCTCAGCAGCGTAATCTACTTCCTTACCAATAAGAGCATCATAAGCACCCTTAAGTACCTGTACAAGCCCCTGTCCGCCTGAATCAACAACGCCTGCCTGCTTAAGAACAGGAAGCATATCAGGTGTACGGGCAAGTGTATCCTCTGCTTCTGCGATAACTGCCTCTGCAAATTCTACAATATCATCTGTCTTTGTAGCCATTTCAGCAGCCTTATCAGCTGCAGCACGTGCAACAGTAAGGATTGTACCTTCCTTTGGCTGCATAACAGCCTTATAAGCTGTCTGGACGGCCTTTTCGAAAGCTTCATTTAAAAGAGCTACATCTACTTCATCATGGCTAGATATAACCTTTGTAAAACCTCTAAATAACTGAGATAAAATAACACCGGAATTACCTCTGGCACCTCTAAGTGAACCAGAAGAAATAGCCTTTGAAAGTGTCTTCATATCTGGGTTATCAAGCTCTCTAACAGCGTTAGCTGCTGACATAATAGTCATAGTCATATTTGTTCCTGTGTCGCCATCTGGTACAGGAAAAACATTTAATTCATTAATCCATTCCTTTTTAGATTCAAGATTCATTGCTCCTGAAAGGAACATCTTCGATAACAAAGATGCATCGATTGTTTGGATCTCCACGTATAATTCCTCCTTAGTCAATAACTCTTACACCTTCAACGTAGATATTGATTGTATCTACTGTTAAACCAGTAAAAGATGATACCTTGTATTTTACTGTTTCAATGAGGTTCTCTGCTACAGCAGCAATACTAACGCCGTATGAAACAATAACATGAAAATCTAAAGAAATCGTGTTATCTTCTGCGATGTTAACACTTATTCCATGATTTAAATAATCCTTCTTAAGAAGCTTAACCAAACCGTCCTTCATATTGACAGCGGCCATACCTACAATACCAAAGCATTCTACCGCAACTGAACCTGCATAGGTCGCAATTACGTCTGTGTCTATAACAATTTTACCAAGCTCTGTTTCCATTTGACCTTGCATAATCTACCTCCAAAATTCGCATATTTAGTCATATTATGCAACTATTATATACTAAAGCAAAAATAAAAGCCACCCTTTCGAGTGACTTTCAATATCGTGTAAGATTAAGCACGCTCAACCTTGCCAGAACGTAAACAAGAAGTACATACATATAACTTCTTAGGTGTTCCATTCACATTACACTTAACGGACTTCACATTAGACTTCCACATATGATTGGATCTTCTATGAGAATGGCTCACATTGTTACCGAAATGAGCGCCTTTTCCACAAACTGCACATTTTGCCATGATTGCACCTCCTTGTAATAATATTCAAAACAGCGTCGCGTATTTACGCAACGATGAAATTATAGCAAAGCAATTGATAAATTGCAATGTTTTTTTGCCTAAAATCCAAATAAATTATTTAAGGCTTTAATTAAAATAGGCATTAAACACCTTTGAAGCAAGAGGAGCTGCGTATTTGCTTCCATATCCAGCCCCTTCCATTATTACTGCAACAGCAAGCTTTTTACCATTTTGATCCTTAGCATATCCTACAAACCAAGAGTGAGTAATATTTTTATTTGTAGTATATTCAGCTGTTCCAGTCTTACCATATACACTTAAATCGCCAAAATCAACACTGTCAGCCGTTCCATCCATAACAACAGCTTCCATATATTCATTCAAAAGTCTTACCTCTTCATCAGAAATAATCTTTCCATAGCTTTTTGGCGTTGTTTCGCTTACAATATCCCCCTCATCACTAACAAGCTTATCTGCCATATATGGCTCCATGAGTTCTCCGTTATTGGCAATTGCAGACACTAACATACACATATGTAAAGGTGATACCGTTGTCTGCCCCTGCCCTATTGCAGTTTGGGCAACGATAGAATCTGGAGTATCATCATTTACATCAAATTTAGATTTCTTAGTATTTCCTATATCTGCTGGTAATGTCTGATTAAACAATAAATCTTTCGCTGTACTCTCAAATACATCACGATTTAAATTAATTCCCATGTAAGCATATGCACTATTGCAGGAATTAGAAAAGGCCTTAAGCAAATCTTCGCTTCCATGAGATTTATTGGAGCTGCAGTGAATCTTATAATCATCTACAGTGATAGAGCCAGAACATTTATAATCAAAGGAATCATCACCATCATTATCCCTAAGATAGGCAATTGTTGTAACAATCTTAAATGTAGAACCAGGTGGGTAAGCTCCTGCTATTGCCCTATTCAATAAAGCTGAATTATTCTTTGATTCATCTGTTATATCATCCCAGTATTTTGCAATAGTATTTGGGTCGTAATCAGGCTTAGATACCATAGCTATTACCTTGCCAGTATCTGGCTCTATGGCAATAACAGCTCCATCATACATACCAAGCCCATCATAAGCAGCTTTTTGAGTCTCGTAATCAAAAGTAGTATAAAAGCTATCTCCAGGACTTTTTATTCCACTTAATGTGTTATTAATCTGTTCGTCCAGGGAAATATGACTTTTTAATAAGTCAAAGCTATAGCTGGCCTCTAA
>JAGBJE010000063.1 GCA_017934625.1 Pseudobutyrivibrio sp.
CTTTTAATTCTACTTGGCAAATGTAATATGAATGCAATTAATACTAATATTGCCGCCACTGCTATTAAGTAGCCTAACAAGTGTCTGCTAGATACATACAGTGCCTTCGAATAGTCAAAGCCGTGAAAGGACACGTGATGTATGCTCGCTTGTGGCATTAAGAAAATCAGCAATTCTTCTTCAATGATGCCATTAGCAAGACATACAGGGTGAGCATTTGGCGGGCACATTGCACTGCTAGTAGAGGCTGGCCCTGTGCTGTATGTTGCGTAGACTCACTGCTAAATCCACATACTCAATTTATGCGGGCCTGTGAATGGTGGTTTGGGGGCTTGCAAAATTTTGAGAAATATATTAGTATGCTGTTGGGTTTAGGTCATCGCTATCGTAGATAGTGGTGACCTTTTTATGTTTAGGTTTGACGCTCATTAGTTTATAGAAATGAGGTCAGAGATATGACAATAGGAAACAGATATCGAATTACAATTCTTACTAGCAGATTAATCAGAATGGAATATCAGAGAAACGGTATTTTTGTAGATGAAGCTACACAAGCCGTGGTCAACAGGAATTTCCCATCGGTAGAGTATTCAACACTTCATGAAAAAGGCAGATTGATAATTGAGACAGATGATTTAATCTTTTCCTATGATGGAGAAGAATTCTCTCCAGAAGGGCTTTCAATTGAAGTGAAGGCTACAGGTAAGGTATGGCATTATAGCGTGGTTTATGGCAATTCAGATAGAAACTTGTATGGCACAGCAAGAACCTTAGATGGAGCAGATGGTGGCATTATGCTTGAGCCTGGTATATTTGGTGAGAACGGATATGCAGTAATTGACGACAGTAACAGTGCAATTTTGGATGAGGATGGTGAATATGTATCAAGGAGAGGAGAGGGAATAGATATCTATTTCTTCGGCTATGGTACAGATTTTGCAGGCGGCCTTAGGGACTTTTATCATTTGTGTGGACAGGTTCCAATGATTCCAAGATATGCGCTGGGTAATTGGTGGAGTAGATATTATAGATATTCAGAAAAAAGCTATAACGAAATGCTTGATAAGATGGCACAGGAAAATATTCCTTTGTCTGTGGCTGTTATAGATATGGATTGGCATATAACTGATGTGGATCCAAAGTATGGTACAGGCTGGACAGGCTACACATGGGATGAGGAGCTTTTCCCGGACTATAAGAGATTCTTGAGTAATCTTAAGGATAGAGGCTTGGCTACAACCCTAAATCTTCATCCTGCCGATGGCATCAGGGCTTTTGAGGCGCAGTATGAAGCCATTGCCAAGGAAATGGATTTTAATACCAGGGAAGAAAAGGTAATAGAGTTTGATTTTGCAGATAAGAAATTTAGGAATGCATATTTTAAATGTGTAATGAATCCATACGAGGATGATGGAGTGGATTTCTGGTGGATTGATTGGCAGCAGGGCACTAAGAAAGGGGGCAGTGATATTGATCCATTGTTCCTTCTTAATCATTATCACTATGAGGATAGAAAGAGAAATAACAATCGCCCTATGATTTTCTCTAGATATGCTGGAGTGGGAAGCCATAGATATCCTCTGGGATTTTCAGGAGATACTGTAGCTACCTGGAAGAGCCTTGATTTTCAGCCTTACTTTACAGCTACAGCATCTAATATTGGCTATGGCTGGTGGAGCCACGATATTGGAGGACACATGATGGGTGATAAAAATGAGGAGCGCCTTATTAGATGGATTCAGTATGGCGTATTTTCGCCTGTAATGCGTCTTCACTCTAGCTGCAGTGAATTCTTTAATAAGGAACCATGGAATGTGGCAAGCCCTTACAGGCAGATTATGGGAAGATACTTGAGGCTGCGCCATAAGCTGCTTCCATACACTTATACCATGAGCTATGAGGCTCATGTTTATGGCAAGCCATTGATTCAGCCTATGTACTATAAGCTTCCTAAGGAAAAGCAGGCATATAAGCAAAGAAATGAATACTTCTTTGGTGATAATTTGCTGGTAGGTGCTATTACAAAAGAGACTAGCAAGGAGCTTAGGATGGCAAGCATAAATATGCTGATTCCTGAGGGAAGATGGTATGATATTTTTAATGGCAGAGTGTATACAGAGGGCAGGAAAAATCTGTATCGGAGAGTTGATAACATTCCAGTATTTTTGAAGGCTGGGGGTATTGTACCATTGTCCTTAGGGGAAGGAAACGGAGTGGCTAACCCTGCCAAGCTAAAGTTGCTTATTGGTGCTGGTGTAGATGGCGAGTTTAGCATGTACGAGGATGATGGTATATCTTTGGATTATGAGATGGGAAAATATGCCATCACAAAGCTGGAGACTAAGTTTGATGCTGATAGAGATTTAACGACGGTAATAATACATGGTGCTACAGGAGACTTAAGTCTGATTCCAAAGGAAAGGGAATATGAGATTGTTTTATATGGTGTAGGCAATGGCACTATAACTGTAGCTACACCTGTGATTTCAACCAAGGATGGCTATATAGTGGAGATAGAAGGTGCGCTTAACTTTGAAAACGACTATAAGAAAGCAGCCTTTGAAATACTAGAGTATGCCTGGATTGAGATTGCGCAAAAGGAAAGAATCTATGACCTTGTAAAGGCTTCGGGCTCAAAGAAGGAGTGTGAAGAGCTGATTTTAGCAGAGGATATTGATGTGGAGCTTAAAGATGCGTTAATGGAACTATTTTAATTGACAGAAAAGTCTAAAATGCCTATAGTTATAAGTGGTTAAACGCTTTAGCAAATATTAACCTAGGAGAGCATAATGAATTTAAAAGACATCGCAAAGCTTGCAGGGGTTAGCACAGCCACTGTATCTAATGTATTGAATGGAAATACCAGTAAGGTATCTGAGACCACTAAGGAACGCATAGAAAAAATTATTAAGGAAGTGGACTATAAGCCTAATGCTATGGCCCGCTCCCTTGCCAAGAAGGAAAGCAAAATGATAGGTCTGGTAGTTCCATACATTGGTCCCGACGAGGATTTCTTTATGAATCCATACTATGCAAGAATGGTTGCAGCCTTAGAACGCTATGTTAGAAGTAAGGAATACTACCTAATGCTTAGGTGCGTACCTGATTGCAGGCAGGTAATTCCACAGCTGTCTTCATGGAATGTGGATGGTGTATTTTTCTTAGGAGTGGTGGAGCCTGATGTTAAGGAAATCATCAGCGCCCTTGATGCACCAGTGGTATTCCTGGACACCTACACCAAGGAAAAGGGGATTGTAAATGTAGGCTTAGACGACTATAAAGGCGGCTACCTTTCTGCCAGATACTTAATAGGCAAAGGACACAAGCGTATCGCCTTGGCTTGCCCTGATTATAAAGGGACAGGGGTTGTTAGAGAACGATACTTAGGCTTCAAAAAGGCTTGTGAGGAAGCTGGTATTGAATTTACTGAGGATGATATTTATAGGACAGACACCGTGTACAATGGGGCTATCACAGTGGGTAATGATATCGCTCTGTCTGGCAAAGGCTACACAGCAGTTGCCACCATGTCTGATATTGTAGCCTTCGGACTTATGGAGGGCATAAAGCAGTGCGGATTTAGCGTACCAGATGATATATCCGTCATCGGATTTGATAACCTTGCCGAAGGGGAGTACGTTTATCCAAAGCTTACCACCATATCCCAGGATATCAACGAAAAGGCAAATGCCGCAGGACGTGGCATGTTTGAAATCCTAGAGGGCAACAAGGATTACACAGCCGACATTCACCTCCCAGTGCAAATCATCGAACGTCAAACCGTACGACAGTTGTAAGATACTGCAGCAAGGGGACACACAATGTTTTGGAGAGCATTTGCAATTTGGGAGATAAGTAGTTATTGCATTTGCTTTGGAATGAGTTTACAAAAATAAAAGCAGGTTTTGAAATATATAGGCATGGGCCGCTAGGATGGCGGCCCAAGTGCGTAAGCAACAGGACGTTGCATCGAGCACGGTGCCTATATATTCAAAACCTGCTTTTTAATTTTTGTTAGCGAATGTAATAGCAAAGGGAATAACTACTTATCTCCCAGATTGCAAATGCATAGAAGAATAGTATGTCCCCTTGTAACTGGTTTTTGTATAAATCTTCCAAAATTTTTACCTGGGTCTTATGGATTACGGCGAAATGAAAATTGGTACTTGACGATTTGAGGGGTGAAAACTATACTTCTAGTTAAGCGATTAACCTAAATTAAACCCAAAAGAAAAACCTTGCTATGATTAACAAGGAAGTTAAACGCACAACTTTAAAGTAACGGAGGGAAAAGAAGGATGAAGTTGAAGAAATTTACAGCATTGATGCTTGGGGCAATGATGCTGGCAGGCGCATTTGTAGGATGCGGTTCTGCAAAGGAGGAGAGTGCTGGTGCTAAGGACCAGGCAGCTACAGAAGAAACTCAGGATGTAACACTTAAGATTTGGGTGCCTGAGGAAGAGGTAGAAATCACAGATGCAATGGTAAAGAAGTTTGATGAGCTTCATGATGAGTTTAACATCACATACGAAATTGCAGTTGTAGGTATTGATGAAGCTCCAGCTAATCTTGAAACAGATGCTGATACAGCAGCAGATATCTTTTATACACCATCAGGCGGTGTTGCTGATCTTGCTAATAAAGGATTGCTTCTTCCTATCGTAAAGGATTTTGAAACTATTAAGGATGAGCTTCCAGAATCAGCGCTTAATGCTGTAACTGTTGATGATATTACTTATGCAGTTCCATTTTCACCTAATACATTCTTTATGTATTACAACAAGGACCTTTATACAGAGGATGAGGTAAAGAGCCTCGATACAATGATGGCAAAGGACCTTGGAGAGGGTAAGTATAATTTTGGTTCTAAGATGACAGATTCATGGTATACAGAAATGTATTTCCTTGGAAATGATGGAACATTATTTGGTGAAGATGGCCAGGACCCAACAGACTGCTCATTCAATGATGCAAACGGTCTTGCTGCTGGTGAGTACCTTATCGACCTTGCTCACAATCCTAAGTATATCGAGGATATTGATGGTGTTGCAGGCTCAGAATTCAAGAACGGAAATCTTGGCGCTGTAACATCTGGTGCATGGTCTGCTCCAGAGTTTAGAGAGGCACTTGGTGATAGCCTTGGTGCTGTAGCGCTTCCAACAGCTACTATTGGTGGCAAGGAAGTTCAGCTTTCTAACTTTGTTGATTTCAAGACAATCACAGTTAAGTCTAATACACAGTATCCA